>NZ_JAIWOI010000107.1 GCF_020217005.1 Rheinheimera sp.
GGAAGCCATTTCTCCACCAGTCAGACTTGAGACTTTATGGCACACCAAAGAATTAAGAGTCCCTGAGTCCGTTCTTTGGTATCAGCAACACATGGAAGGTAAAACCGACAGCTTGTTATTTGTGTCAGAAATTGATGGTCAAGGCAGTGCTGCAGATGGCATAGGCGGCATTGCAGTGTTAAATACAGATGGCAGCGTCAGACACAAAAACTGGCTGCGGGGTTTAAATGCGCCTAAAGGCCTGGCTGTTTTTGCAGGCAAACTTTATATCGCTGATTTAACTGAACTGGTCATAGTGGACATAGCGTCGGCCACAATACTGCACAAGATCCCAGCTCCGGATTCGGTGTTTTTAAATGATGTGGCTATTGATGCGAATGGCCTGGTTTATATTTCGGACACCCGCAAAAACCGTATCTATAAGCTGGAACTAGGCCAGATCAGCAGTTGGTTAGACAATGTAGAAGCCGCCAATGGTTTAAAAGTGGTGGATGGAAAACTCTACATTGCAGCGGGCGATAAATTGCTGAATATTGATTTGGCCGATCAAAACAAGACGATCAGCCAGGTTGCTAGTGGATTCGCAGAACGGGCTGACGGGCTGGAGCCTTTGGGTAACGGCGAATTTTTGGTCAGTTGCTGGGCTGGTTTGCTGTATCTGGTCTCAAGCAACGGCACTATCACGCAGCTGCTTGATAGCAGAGCATCCAAACTAAATACCGCAGATATTGGCTGGGATGCCAGCACCAGAACTGTGTATGTTCCCACTTTTTTTGGTAATTCAGTCCAGGCTTACAGGCTGACAGATACAGAAAGCCACGGCCAATAGCCAGTTTAAAACCGACTGATGATTTTACCCGCAAAAATTTTATCTGTGCTGCCATCCGCTTGCATGCTTTGGATACTCCGGGTGATCGCAGCCTCTGCTTCAGGGCAGTTGCAGTGGCTGGACAAGCCTATATAAACTGCCTGGGGTTTCACCTGTTCAACAGAGAAACTGATTTCCTGCAGTTCAGCGGCCAGCTCAGGATGCTCTTTTAATACGGCACTGACTTGAGTTGGCGGCAATACAGCAGCATCTATGCGCTGCTTTGCTGCCATTTGCAAAGCCGTTAGCACTGAATCCACCTGCACCAATTGTCGCTTCTTCATGCTATCCAGCACCAGCTGGATTTCAGCAGCTGCTTTGTAAGTCCGGATCGTTGCGATGCTCAAAGTCGCCAGCTGTGTCGGTCTGTCTAATCTGAGCTTTCGTCCCGAGGCAAGATACACTCTGTCAGGCCAGCGGGCAGCAAATTGAATGTACTTTATGTCAGGTCTGCCAGAGCCGGATTTGAGAATATTAATCATCAGATCAGTTTCGCCCGTTGCCATTTGGGCAAAACAACGCGAGGACGGAGTTTCCTCACTTGGGATAAGTTTGAAGCTGGCTCTGTTGGCAATTTCCTGCATATACAAAACAGAAGGCCCTTCAGGCTGTCTGGTTTCGGCATTAAAACCATAAAAACCAGGAAATGTACCCAAGCACCAGCGTAACTCTGCTGGTTTTTGC
Organism: Rheinheimera sp.; assembly: GCF_020217005.1. GTDB lineage: Bacteria > Pseudomonadota > Gammaproteobacteria > Enterobacterales > Alteromonadaceae > Pararheinheimera. The sequence continues at coordinate 1,553 of NZ_JAIWOI010000107.1, forward strand.
ACCTGGGCCTGAGCGGTATTCAACAGTGCTATAAAAAACATCAGCCCTATCATACTTTGCTTCACTGCTTGCTCTCCTGAACCAACATCTGTTGTCGGTGCCCTACTGCTGATTTTCAGTATGCTACAGCCGCACAATCTGAGTGTTTAGCTTAGTTGCACTCTGTTCCGCCCCATAGCTTTAGCCTGGTACAACGCCCGATCGGCTCTTGTCAGAATAGAATCTTCATCGTCCTGCTGACAATACTCTGTGACACCAAAACTAATAGTAAAAGCTGGCAAATCTGTCTCTTCCAGACTTGCAATGTGCTGCCTTAGCTGTTCCGCTAATTGGCAGGCAGCTTCAGCTGTTTGCTGTGGTAATAAGATCACAAATTCTTCGCCACCTAACCGATAAAGACTGTCTGTTTTACGCAACCTTCTGATCAGGTGTTCGGTTAATGCCTGCAGTACTTTATCACCCGTCTGATGACCAAACTGATCGTTGACCTTTTTAAAATAGTCGACGTCCAGCAAAGCAATACTAAAGCTGCTGCCCCGCTCCGCCAAACTCAGCTGCATCCGTAATTGTTCATCCCACTTATGCCGGTTAAAAGCGCCGGTTAACTTGTCGCGGGTAGCCAATACCAGCAATTGCTGCTCTATTTCCTGCCTGTCACTCATCTCCTGTGACAGACGTTGTACCATCATTTTCAGGTCCTGCTCCAATTCTGCCAGTTCATCCTGATGAACTGGCAGATGAAACTCAGGACTAGTGATCGGCACACCTTGCTCAATGGATTGCTGGACGTTTTTAATTTCCGCCTGAATACGTCCAATACGCTGGCGAAAAATTTGTAAAATATAAAACGTCAGATACAGGCCTATTACAAAAGCACAAAAACCCAAGCCTGTATTCACCAACATAAACTCGTTTTCATGTTTGTCAGTATAGCGACTGGCCTCAAGCGTCAGACTTTCCATATGACGTAAGATCGCCATGATACTTTGATCTAAACGGGCAGCTTCATCCTCAAACAGCCGCCACTGTTGTTCTGACGTATGTCCTTGCTGTAATGCTTGTTTCAGCTGCTGCTCAAAACTGTCACTTTGCTGATGAAACTGTTCAATGCTCGCCAGAATCTTTTGATGTTCAGCCTGCGCAAAACGTACCTGGTGCTTTAACAAGCTTTTATTCAGGATCCGTTCCGCTTTAGCCAGTATCGCCTTCAGGCCATCCCGCTGCGCCGCAAAAGCCTGCTCAGGTTTGAGTGCTACCGAAGCTTTTTCACCTTTGAGACGAAATTGCTCAATCAGCAAATGTTGCTTTAATTGCATCATTTCCAGTTCGCTGACCATTTCAGTCAAGGGCACATCGATTTCTGCCACTTCGTGCATCTCGGCGTCAATCAACTTGAGTTTAAAAATAGAATAGAGAATAACGACAAATAAAAAGGACAGCAGCACCACAAGTAAACCACTGATCTTTCGCTGTAAGGATGCATTAAACCATTGTTGCATAAAAGAAACCCGCTTAAAGCCTGAGGCCATGCCTGCTATAGGCAATGGTAGTGCAGTATCAGTGAACTGTCCGCTTTATACCAGATCTTCAGCGATAAAATTGGGGTCAGATCACATTAGTTACACATAACTAATGTGATCTGACCCCAATTTTATGCTTAAGCTTTTCTGAAATTCACCAAGCGGTATAAAGCGGGCAGCACCAGCAACGTCAGCACGGTGGAACTGATGATGCCGCCTATCACCACTGTAGCCAGTGGCCGCTGAATTTCTGCCCCTGTTCCTGTGTTAAAGGCCATAGGCACAAAACCTAAACTGGCGACCAAGGCGGTCATCAGTACCGGCCTTAACCTAGACAGAGCACCTTGCTCCAGCGCGTCCAACAGCTCCAGCCCCTGCTCCCGCAATTGGCGGATAAAACTGACCAGCACTATGCCGTTTAGCACTGCTATACCAAACAAAGCAATAAAACCTACGGCGGCCGAGATTGACAGCGGCATGTCACGCAGCAGTAAAGCAAAGACACCTCCGGTCAGCGCCAGGGGTACGCCACTGAATACCACTAAAGTGTCCCTCATTGAGTTTAACGCGCCATACAACAGGCCAATAATCAGCAACAGCGTTAAAGGCACCACTATGCTTAAGCGCTCTGTCGCTGACTGCAACTGCTTAAATGTACCGCCATAATCCAGCCAGTAGCCATCAGGCAAAGGCAATTGCTGCATACGCTGCTGCACTTCGGCGATAAAACTGCCCAGGTCGCGATCTGTCACGTTAGCCGTCACCACTACATTACGTTTACCACTTTCCCTGTTGATTTGGTTCGGGCCTGTGATTTCCTGGATAGTCGCAATTTCACCTAATGGCACATAACGTAATTCAGGCGAATCATCGACAGGTAAGGTCACAGGAATACGCGCCAAAGCAGCTGGGTCTTGCCGTAGCTCTTCTGGCAACCTCAACACCAGCTTAAAGCGCTTATCGCCTTCATACATCAGCCCAACCTGACGGCCACCAATAGCGGTTTGGATCAGTTGCTGCATTTGCGCCACGTCCATCCCCACTAAAGCCAAGTGGTCACGCTGTGGTTCTATTGAAAGCAAAGGTAAACCTGCTGACTGCTCCATACGGGCATCTTCAGCACCAGGCACAGCAGCAAGCACAGCAGCCACCTGCTCACCTACTTCGGCTAACAGATCCAGGTCATCGCCATACACCCTTACGGCCACATCGGTGCGAACCCCGGCAATGAGCTCGTTAAAGCGCATTTCGATAGGCTGAGTAAACTCGTATTTGTTGCCCGGAATTTGTTCCACTAAAGCCCTTAACTCTTGATCAAATTCAGCACGGGTTTTGGCCGGGTTGGGCCAGTCCTGCTGATTTTTCATAATGATAAAAGTATCGGCGACATTAGGTGGCATAGGGTCTGTCGCCACTTCCGGCGTGCCAATTTTTGAGAACACCCGCTCTACTTCAGGCAAAGTGGCAATGTCCGCTTCGAGCTGCAATTGCATCTGAACCGACTGGCTCAGGCTGGTGCCAGGAATACGCAAAGCATGCATGGCGATGTCGCCTTCATTCAGTTGAGGCAAAAACTCCGAGCCCATTTTACTGGCCGACCACAAGGCGCCGGTTAGCAGCAGTATCGCAATACCTGATACCAGTAAGGGCGTTTTAATAGAGAGCGCCAGTAAAGGTTGATAGCCGCGACGTAAAGCCAACATCAAAGCATTTTCTTTTTCCGATATTTTACCGCTGACAAACAAGGCAATAGCAGCCGGAATAAAGGTAATAGCCAGCACCAAAGCACCTAACAAAGCTGCTATGACGGTAAAGGCCATAGGCTGGAACATTTTGCCTTCGACACCACTTAAAGCAAAAATCGGCAGGTACACCAGCATAATGATAAATACGCCAAACATAGCGGGTGTCATCACTTCTTTGGTGGCATCAAGCACCACAGCAGAGCGCTCTTTTAAGCTAAGTAAACGCCCTTGCTGATGCTGGGCTAAACCCAACTGGCGTAAGCAGTTTTCGACTACGATGACGGAGCCGTCGACTATCAGGCCAAAATCAATAGCGCCTAAACTCATCAGGTTGCCGCTCATTTTATTCGCCGCCATACCACTGATGGCAAACAGCATACTGAGTGGGATCACCAGCGCAGTTAACAGGGCTGCTCTGACATTGCCGAGAAACAAAAACAGGATCACTACCACCAGCACTGCCCCCTCCAGCAAGTTGGTTTCGACTGTTTTAATGGTTTTATCCACTAAGGTAGTGCGGTTGTAATTGGCTTCGGCCACCACTCCTGCAGGCAGGCGCAGATTGATTTCATCAAGCCGGCTGGCGACTTGCTGCGATACTGTCCGGCTATTTTGCCCCACCAACATCATCACTGTGCCCAGCACCACTTCGTTGCCATCCTGAGTGGCGGCGCCAGTGCGAAGTTGTTTACCTATAGCCACGGCGGCCACATCTTTTACCCGCACCGGGCCATCGTCACGCTTGGCAATCACCAACTGACTAATGTCCTCTAAAGACTTTAATTGGCCAGGCGATCGGATCAGCCACTGCTCGCCGTTGCGCTCAATATAACCAGCGCCAACATTACTGTTGTTTTGCTCCAAAGCCTGGGCCAAATCATCCAGCGTCAGTTTAAAGGCCAGCAACTTCACCAAATCAGGCGATACCTGATATTCGCGGACATAACCACCTATGGTATTAATTTCGGTCACACCCGGTACTTTGAGTAGCTGCGGCCTGATCACCCAGTCCTGAATAGTGCGTAAATCCTCAGGGTTATAAGCAGAGCCATCAGTTTTTTTGGCATCGGGCAAGGCTTTGACTGTGTAGGAAAAAATCTCACCAAGGCCTGAGACTATGGGCCCCATTTCCGGATCTATATCAGCAGGCAGCTCATTTCTGACGTTTTGCAGCCGCTCCGCCACTTGTTGTCTGGCCCAATAAATATCAGTGCCTTCAGTAAAAACCACTGTCACTTGCGACAAACCATAGCGGGATAAAGAACGGGTGTACTCAAGCTGAGGCAAGCCCGCCATAGCGGTTTCAATGGCATAAGTAATACGCTGCTCGGTTTCCTGCGGCGAAAAACCTTCAGCAGCGGTATTAATTTGTACCTGCACATTGGTGATATCAGGCACGGCGTCTACTGGTAAACGGGACGCCTGCCACAGGCCAGCAGCGGCCAATAACAGCGTCAGCAGCATGACGAGCACAGGCCTTGCCAGCGCTGTTTTTAATACATTGTTTATCATCAGAAGCTCCTAGTGATCATGGCTGGCGCCAGACTTCATCACGTCGGCTTTGAGGATAAAACTATTGGTAGTGGCGTACTGCACACCCAGCGGCACACCGGATAAGACTTCAACTTGCGTATCGTCGGCGCGACCAAGCTGCGGCATACGAATTTCAAACTCATCGCCAACTTTGATAAAAATCACCGTTTTGCCATTCCATAACTGCAAGGCTGATTTTTTGATCACCAAAGGAGCATCTACTGTCGCTACTGTGACATCGGTTTTGACATGCATACCAGGCCGCCAATGGCCGTCTGTATTGGCTAACAGACCACGGGCACGGGCTATATGGCCACCCGTCATTTGTGGCGCTATGTAGCTGATTTGACTGACTGCAGCTTGATGGCCATGTAAATCTTTTACCAAAAACTCCTGCCCTAACTTCAGTTGTTCCGTGTCCGAAGGAAAAGCCGACATTTCGATATAAACCGATGATAAATCACTGATTTCAACTATCGGCTGCTCTGAAACTTTGGCGCCGACACTGACATATTTAGCTGTTACTTCACCTGCTGCAGGCGCTAAAACACTGTAGTTTTTTAAGCTGTTTGGGTTCTGAACTATGGCGACTAACTGACCTTTACTGACTTTATCACCGACTTTGACCGCCAGTTGTTGCACTACACCCGCATAAGCAGCGCCAAGCTGGTACTGCTGCTCAGGAACAGGGGCTACGACGCCAAATAAATGCAGCTGAGTCTGAATTTTTCCCGCCTGGGTTTGCTCCAGCTCTATACCGGCTTTTTGCACAGAACGTGCTGATAAAGCGGTACGGCCTTCAAAAGAATCGTAATGCCATTGGTAATTTTTGCCCTGATAACTGGCACTGACTTCCACTTCAAAGGAATGAGGTTCACGAATAACTTTATCGCCTAACCAATAATCCAGTTCAGGGCTGAAGTGAATCAGTTCTGCCGGTTCGCCTAAACGTTGCAAAGTCACCTGCAGTTTTAGCTCCGGGGTTTTGATTGGCTCACCGTTTTGATACAGATAAAGCCGCAGTTCAGGCTCTACTTCGGTTTCGTAAATAGTGACTTCCAGCGCAAAATCATCCTGGGTCAGCAAGCGCCCGCCATGTGGGCCTTTGGCTGGTTCTGCATGCTGGTGTTCAGCATCTTCGTCGTGTTCATCACCATGGGCACTGACAGTAGCGGTAAAACTAAGGCTGATAGCGAGCACTAAAATAGATAAAAACCTGAAAAAATTCATTGAGAAAGCTCCTGTTTTGGAGGGAGAGAGGATCCACCGGATTGCTGAGATAAAGCTTCAGGACTATTCACCACCATAGGTAAACCCGTCAGGCGTTCCAGTTCTAACAGTTGCAGATGCAAAGCGTAGTGCAGGTCAATCACCTGGCGTTTGGCCAGCAAAATGTCCTGCTGCGCTGCAAGTAAGTCGGTCATATCAAATACGCCTTGCTGATAACCAGCCAGCATTTGATCCAGCACTTGTTGTGACAGCGGGATCACGGCTTTTTGATAATCGCCGATCTGCTCGCTAAGTTGAGTCAGCTGCAGATAACTGCGCTCTGTTTGCAATTGCAGTTGCTGCATGTTCTGTTGCTGCTGCAGTTTGGCTTGTTCGGCCAAGGCTGCGCTGGACAGAATGGCGCCCTGATTCGGGTTTTCCAACGCCAATGGCATACTCACCTGCAACACAAAAGCCGTATCCTTAGTTTGCTGATTACGGCGAATACCAGCGCCAAGGGTTAAATCGGCCTGACCTAAAGCTTTAGCCAGCTGCAACTGACTATCGAGCAGCCGGTTTTGTGTTAACCACCATTGCAGCTGTGGCGCTTGTTGTAATAGCGTCAACACATCAGCAAGTTGAGGCAAAGTAGGAAGCAGACTCAAATCACCGGACACCGCATCAAAATCAGGTGTTTGTGCCCAATGGCTGGCCAGCAGACGCAGGTTCACCCACTTTTCAGCCGACAGACTTTTCTGCTCCATCCGGCTTTGCAGTACTTTTAGTTCCAGCCTGGTGATATCGGCATCTGTCACATTACCCGCTTTGGCGCGTTTTTTGACTGCTGTAAGAGCTTGTTGCTCTGTGGCTATTTTTTGCTCTGTCCACTTAAGCAAAGCCTGCTGATGCAACACCAGCAAAAAGCTGCGCATAGTGGCCGCCAGAGCATCCACTTTATCCAGCTGGTATTGCTGCTCTGTTAATTTGCTTTGCCACTTTGTCAGATCAAGACGTTTCTGGCGTTTATCACCCAATTCAATCAATTGGCTAAGGCTTAAGGTAAGTTCTGCATTTTTAGCAGTGCGGCTATCGCCAGTGCCCAGCACATCAGCCAGTTCCAGCTGAAGTTCAGGGTTAGGCCGCATGCCGGCACTAATAGCAGCCGCATCATTGATGCGCTGCTGATAGGGATACAATTGCAAGTCAGGGCTTTGCACTAAAGTGCGTTTTAACGCTTCGGCAAGGCTAAGTTCAGTCGCCTGGGCAGAAATAGCCCACAGCAAGGCCAGCAGCAGAATAGCTGCATGACCGGATTTCATAGTCATAACTATGCTCCACTACATCATTCAAATTAAAGTAAAAACCGTTGATTTAACTGAAGGATTTAAGCGTTTGGTGGAGGTACTGGTGGGCTGTACGTGGTGGTAATTAAAGCGTACTGAGCTAAAGCTGATGCCTTGTGCACAGCAGGAGCTGCAGATACGGAATAAAGTTCGGCTATATAGCAGGCCACATGAGCATGAGTAGGGTGAGGGTCGTCGTTATGTACAGCCTGGTGTTCTGAAACATCTTCGGCGCTTTCGTCGGCGCTTGCTTCAATAGTACAGTGCTGATGTTGTGTGTGACTGGAACTATCCAGCACAGAAAATGGATGATTCTCCGCAGGCAAATGCATAACAATGCTCTCACAGGCCGAAACGGCATGATTGAGCATAATCAGCATTAACAACACCAAACGAAGAATGGGTTTTGGCATAACACCCTCGATAAGAATTGTTCTCATCATAGCCCATTGTCCTTCAGCAGCTCAAGCTATGATTTGCTGCTGAAGGAGAAGTAACAATAAAATCTTTGTTATCTGTGCAGTTGCCCATCTCTTTCTGGTTGATACACCAACTGCAGCACTTGTATTGACTGGATCTCACCATCCGGCATAGACCAATGAATTTCATCACCCTCACTCAGGCCAAGCAAGGCCGAGCCAACTGGCGCCAATACCGAGACTTTATCTCCGGAAGCATCCAAATCTTTTGGATAGACCAGGGTAAGGCAGGATTCATCACCCGTTTTTAATAAACGCAGCCGGACCCTTGAGTTCATAGTCACCACATCAGCAGGCATATTTTCAGGTTCAACTACGGCGCCACGGTCCAGCTCCCGTTCCAGCGACAAACGGGCCGGATCTTTAGCTGGTAAACGGCTTAACAGCTGATCTAACCTATCCAGATCCAGACTGGATAGCACCAGATCAGGTAACGCCTTTTCAATAGAAGTCTGTTTCATAGGGTTCTCCTGTACAGAAGGATGGAAAGCCGGTGGTTGTTTCACTGACATCAGATCACATAACAAAAAACGTAAAGAGCGGCGTACCAGCCTGACTTCAGCCACTTCCCCTACATTTTTGCCAAGCAAAGCAGCGCCTAAAGGCGATAACACAGAAA
>NZ_JAIWOI010000067.1 GCF_020217005.1 Rheinheimera sp.
CGGGCTTCATCGGCCATAGCTGCATGTGGGCAAGTTGGCGTTTGTGCTGTTGTAACAAAACCCTGCGGGATTTGTACTACTTTGTCGCCATGACTCATCCAGACATCCAATAAGCCACGGCCCTGTTCGTTCAGATGATCTTCAATACCGGCGAACATGGCATTTTGGGCAATCATTTCAACCTGAGCATAACCAAATTCACGGTGCTCAGAACTGGCGACTTTTCCGCCTAACTGCTCAGCCATAGTTTGCATGCCGTAGCAAACACCCAGCACTGGCACACCAGCTTCAAATACATAAGCAGGTGCGCGAGGCGAACCAGCTTCGGTCACACTTTCAGGACCACCGGATAAAATAATACCAGTCGGAGCAAATTCAGCGATTTGTTCAGCAGTAACGTCCCAGGCCCACAGCTCACAATACACGCCAATTTCACGCACACGACGGGCGATCAACTGAGTGTATTGCGAACCGAAGTCGAGGATCAGAATTCGATGGAAGTGAATGTTTTTGCTCATAATCACCTTATTTTTACACAGATCGACGTTCAAAAAAGACAGAGGCTGGCACTAAGCCAGCCTCGAAAACACAGTTAGCCCAAGCGGTAGTTTGGAGCTTCTTTGGTGATCTGCACGTCATGCACGTGTGACTCACCCATACCAGCAGAGGTTACTTTGACAAAGACTGGCTTAGTCCGGACCTCAGCAATAGTGGAACAGCCTGTTAAGCCCATAGAAGAACGCAGGCCACCCATTTGCTGGTGAATAATAGTGCCGATTGGACCTTTATAGGCCACACGACCCTCAATACCCTCGGGTACTAATTTTTCAGCGTTGTTGCTACCCTGGAAATAACGGTCAGACGAGCCATTACGCTGAGCCATTGCACCTAAGGAACCCATACCACGGTAAGATTTGTAGTAACGGCCCTGATACAGCTCCACTTCACCAGGAGCTTCTTCAGTACCGGCAAACATAGAACCGACCATCACACAGTGTGCGCCAGCCACTAAAGCTTTGGCGATATCACCGGAGAAACGGATACCACCGTCCGCGATGATACAAACGTCCAAACCCTGCACGCCATCTACAGCATCAGAGATTGCTGTCAGTTGTGGTACACCACAACCTGTGACAATACGGGTGGTACAGATAGAGCCAGGGCCTATGCCGACCTTCACAGCGTTAGCGCCAGCCAGAGCTAAAGCTTTTGCGCCCTCAGCTGTGGCTACGTTACCTGCTACTATTTGTAAATCAGGATACATAGCACGGGTTTGACGGACGCGATCTAACACGCCTTCAGAGTGACCGTGTGAGGTATCTATTAATAGAATATCCACACCAGCTTCCACTAAAGCGGCGATACGCTCATCAGTGCCTGGACCTACGCCCACAGCAGCACCGACGCGTAAGCGACCAAATTCATCTTTACAGGCATTGGGTTTGCTGGCGGCTTTGTTGTAATCCTGTACTGTGATCAATCCTTTGAGCTTAAAGCCATTGTCGACCACTAATACTTTTTCAATACGGTGTTTGTGCATTAAAGCCAGAGCTTCTTCACGCGGCCCCGTTTCGTTCACTGTCACTAAACGCTCTTTTGGCGTCATTACCGATGAAATTGCCAGCTGCGGATTGGTCTCAACGTTCAGATCACGGCCTGTCACAATACCAACCAGATTATTGTCAGCATCCACTACAGGGAAACCAGAGAAACCATGCTGAGCGGCCAGTTGCTGTACTTCACGGATGCTTTGCTCCGGACGCACAGTCACAGGATCTGAGACAACACCACTTTCGTATTTTTTTACTTTACGAACATTAGCTGCCTGCTCTTCAATGGTCATATTCTTGTGAATAAAACCTAAACCGCCTTCCTGTGCTAAAGCAATAGCTAAACGAGCCTCGGTTACAGTGTCCATAGACGCCGATACCATAGGAATATTTAACGTAATTTTGCTGGTCAATTGAGTCCGCAGGTCTGCGGTATGGGGTAACACAGTGGAGTGTGCCGGTACAAGTAACACGTCGTCAAATGTAATGGCTTCTTTCACGATCCTGAGCATTGCAACAATCTCGCTGTTAAAAAAAGAGGGGGGAATGTTGCGGCGCAATTTTATCCGCTTTTGCTCTTTGCCACAATCAGTTTTTCGCTTTTGTGTTACATTAACCGCAAAGTAAGCCCCAAAGTAATTGGCGTTGCAGCGCGACGACTTGTAGGGGCGTGGTTTATCCACGCCCGCCTCAATATAAAATTAATATTGAGAACGCAGTCAACAAAGCTGCGGCTTCAAGTACGAAAGGGATTGAGGATCTGTCTTATGTCGCAAGCTGATATTTACACCGTCTCCCGCTTAAACTCTGAAGTCCGCCTGACCCTTGAGCTGCAATTTCGTCAGCTCTGGTTAGTGGGTGAAGTGTCTAACTTTATCGCTGCCTCTTCCGGCCATTGGTACTTTTCGTTAAAAGATCAGGCCGCTCAGGTGAAGGTGGCGATGTTTAAACAAAGCAACAGATACGCCAGCCTGCAGCCTAAAAATGGTCAACAAATTCTGATCCGCGCCCGTATCAGTGTGTATGAACCCAGGGGTGAATATCAGTTACTCGCCGATATGCTGGAACCTGCTGGTGACGGCTTACTGAAGCAACAATACGAACAAATCAAAGCCACACTGGCTGCCGAAGGGTTATTGGCACCAGAGCGCAAAAAGCCACTACCGAAAAAAGTACAAAAAGTTGGGGTGGTCACCTCGCCGACCGGTGCCGCCATCCGCGATATCATCACAGTGTTGAAACGCCGCGCTCCAGCGCTGGAAGTGATTATTTATCCTTGTTTAGTGCAAGGTACTCAAGCCCCGGCGCAAATTTACAATGCCATCCAAAAAGCCATCTCCCGCAATGAAGTGGATGTATTGCTGATTGGCCGTGGCGGTGGCTCGCTGGAAGATTTATGGTGTTTTAACGACGAACAGGTCGCGCGTTTAATAGCCCATTGCCCTATCCCAACCGTCAGTGCTGTAGGTCATGAAATTGACTTTACTCTAGCTGACTTTGTAGCTGATGTGCGCGCCGCAACTCCTTCGGCCGCCGCCGAACTGGTGTCACCGGATCAACAGCAACAACTGCAAATGGTCCAAGTTGCACAGCAGCGGCTGCAACGTTCAATGCACAGTTATTTACGGCAGCAGCAACCGCGTTTAACAGCTTTAGTGCATCGTTTAACCCTGCTTGACCCGGCACGGCGTTTACAGCAACAGCAACAGTATCTGGATGAATTACAGCTGCGATTGCAAAATGCCCTGCTCAGACGGATCGACAAAGCAGCTCAACAGCAGCAGTTTTTACAACACAGATTGCAGCAACTGACTCCACTGGTGCGGATTAAACAGCAGCAACAAAAACTGGAGCAGCACCAGCATCAATTGCTTCAATCCATGCAACAGTTACTAAGACAAAAACAGCAGCAGTGGTTACTGCAAAGCAGTCGTTTACATACCGTCAGCCCCCTCGCTACTTTAGAGCGGGGTTACAGCATCAGCTTTGACGAACAGCAGCAAGTGATCACTGATGCATCGACGCTACAACCAGGTCAGCAGGTAAAAACCCAGCTGGCGAAGGGGCATTTTATCGCTCGTATAGAACAGATTTCTGCCCCCTCTGATGTAATAAACTGATGCAGCAAACTGATATCAGGCAAATAGCCACAGAATTAGTCCAACTGCTTGGGCCTGCAGACTGGGCCATAGGCGGCAGCTTTTTACTGCAGTGTTATGGCATTGAGCCACAAGCCCGGGATTTGGATCTGGTCTGCACACTGGAGCGCTTTGAACAGTTCAAAACCCTGCTAAGCCAGTATGCTCACCTTGTGCCTGTATCGCTCCATCCCATGTATCGCAGCAAGGGATTTGCCCGTTTTCGTAAAAATGGCCTTGAGATCGAACTGATGGCGGGCATACAAGTGCTCAAAGACGACGGCTTGCAAGCGTTTGAGTTTCGGCCTGAAAAAACTAGTTGGCAACAGGATTTACCGCTAATGCAGCTAGCTGACTGGCTGGAGTTGTATCAGTTGTTTGAGCGGCCAAAGCGGGTGCTACAACTGCAGTTCTACATGAACTCTGAACGCTGAGTCATTATTTTTTAACTATAAACACAAACAGTTCAACGACTTAGATCTAACCGCCCTCAAATGTATAAATCTGTTCAAAAAAAGTACTTGCCAGCAGGTATAATTAAAAATATGATGATCATCATATAATCAATTACAGGCCACTTTGATGACAGCGTTAAGTAAAAAAGAGATGACCCACCAGCGAATTCTGCAGACTGCTGCAAAAATTATTCGTAGAGATGGCTTTGACTCTTTGGCTGTCGCAGATGTAATGAAACAATCGGGTTTAACTCATGGTGGCTTCTATGCGCATTTCTCTAACAGAGACGCATTACTGGCCGAGGCTTTGGGTTATGCAGGCGCTGAATCAGCAGAAGTACTCAGGCAAAATCTGGCACAACGTATCAGTGAGGGCGTTCAGCCACTGACAGCTTTTATCGAAATCTACCTGTCTGATGAACACCTGAATAATTGCACTGAAGGTGCAGGTTGCCCTGTGGCGGCGCTTGGTTCAGATTTTTTCCGGCTGGACGCAACAACAAAAGCTGTAGCAGGCAGACTTATTGAGGCTTATGTAGAGAAAGTGCAGCAGCTAAGTAACCAGACCTTAAGCCGCGAGAGTGCATTTTTACTGACCAGCACATTAATTGGAGCCCTTCAGCTGGCTCGAGGTTTAAAAGGCACAGACCAGGCAAGCTTTTATTTAACAGCAAGCCGGGAAGATTTAGTTCAACGTTATTCAGATATTCAGTAAAACTAATAAGCGGGTTAACTCTTTTTTTAAATCAAAATATGATGACCATCATATTAAGACGAGGTAAATGATATGAAACTTGAAAATGCAGTGGTATTAGTGACAGGCGCAAACCGGGGTTTAGGTTTGGCATTTGCAAAAGAAGCGCTGGCCCGTGGCGCCCGTAAAGTGTATGGCGCAGCACGCAACCCGGACAGCATCACACTGGAAGGCGTGATCCCGGTTAAATTAGATGTGACTAACCCAGACGATATCGCAAAGCTGGTTGAACAATGTTCTGATCTGACCTTGTTAATCAATAACGCTGGTGTAGCAGAACTTGGCGCTATGCTGACCGAAGATGCGGAAGCAATGATCCGCCGTCAGCTGGAAACCAACCTGTATGGCCCACTTCGTTTAACTCAGAGTTTTGCACCTGTACTGGCGAACAACGGCGGTGGTGGCATTATCAATGTGCTGTCTATTGCCAGCTGGATCACAGGCCCGTTATTAGCTACTTACTCTGTGACTAAATCAGCAGCCTGGTCTATGACCAATGCGGTGCGGCAGGAACTGGCCACACAACAAACGCAAGTCTTGGGTTTACACGTAGGTTTTATCGACACTGATTTAACCAAAGGTTTAGATGTGCCTAAAGTGTCTGCAGAGCAAGTGGTTAACCGCACTTTTGATGGTTTAGAGCAAGGCGCCGATCAGGTGTTAGCGGATGAACCAACCCAAATGATCCACCAGGCCCTGTCTTCAGCGCCACAAGTGTATTTACATGCCTTAGCAGGACATTAATGCTAACAAAATCCCCCGGCTGAACTACAAGTTTTTACTGTTCGTCGGGGGTGTTTTCTGTTCTGATAGTTGCTGCTGTAACTTGTCATTTTATGGACGGAAAACCAATGAAAGTAAAAGTATTTATAGCCACCAGTCTGGACGGTTTTATCGCTAAAAAAGATGGGGACATCAATTGGTTAACCTCTGCCACAGACTCTACAGACGATCATGGCTACAGCGCCTTTATGTCTGAGATTGATGTGATTTTAATGGGCCGCGCCACCTTCGAAAAAGTGCTGAGTTTTGGTATCGACTGGCCTTATCCGGTGAAAACAGTGGTGTTGAGTCATCAGCTAAGCTCCGCTGATTTAGCGCCTGAACTACAAGACAAAGTAGAGGTCCTTCAGGGCGCTATGGTTGATATTCTGCATCAGCTTAAGCAGCAAGGTTATAAAGCTGTTTATCTGGATGGCGGTAATATTATTCAGCAAAGCCTGCGCTATCAGCTAGTGGATGAACTGACACTCACCCGTATTCCGGTGTTGATAGGAGCAGGTATACCGTTGTTTGGAGCTTTAGCTGCCGATCTGAAACTACAACATCTGGAAACCCGGGTGTACCAGAGTGGTTTTGTGCAGAGCAGATATAGTTGCAAATAAGCTTTTTCTGGGTTTTGCATCTACTCCTCTCTGATTGGCGGCAAAGAGCGTGAAGCGGTCATGCGATTTCTGCCGTCATCACCACGAAATACAGGCAGCTACGCGCGCGCCCTCAATGTGCAGCGTAAAGGACCAGCCATTACGTTCACATAGCCGCTGTACTATGCCTAAACCCAAGCCATACCCCTCAGACGACCCTGTTGGCGTGTTCAGCTGGTAAGCCTCACTACTTAGCTGATTGGTGATTAACAGCTCGCGCTCTTTGATAAGAATTGAGATTGGCCCCTGCCCGGCGAGCGTGTGCTGAAATGCATTTCGCACCAGATTATTGACTGCGATAGAAAAAGCCTGTTGATGTCCGCAGACGCTGGGGTTGTCGATATGGTCAATTTCAACATCGACGAACTTGCGACTCAGTAAGTGGCGCTGCAAATCGATCGCCTGCCTCACCAGCGGCGTTACCAAGAACTGCTCTTCGTATAAGCCGCCATCCGTTTCGCGAGCGAGGCACAAGAACATTTCAATGGTGGTTTTCATATCGAGCGTCGCACGCCTCACCCGATCCAGCGCCTGTGTATCGGCCGCTGACAGCTCACTTTGCTCCAGCAGCTCAAGCGCGCCTGTGATCACTGTGATTGGCGTGCGTAACTCATGACTGGCGGAACTGGTAAAGTCCCGCTCCCTCGTCACAAAAGCGCTGATACGCTCAAGAGTTTTCTCAATGGCCCCTGCGAGCACGCCAACCTCATCATCACCAAAGCGGCCAGACTCTATGCGTTTATGATCTTCGGCCGACAAGTGCTCAAGGTCGATGTCCGCAACAGCTTTCGCGAGTTGCGCCACCGGGGCGACAGCCCTGCGCATCACTACAATTCCCAGCCCAAAACCAAGAACACCCAAGGTCCCGACTACACCGGTGATAACGAGCAGCAACCACCAATCCTCTGACGAGGCCGCTTCAATACCAGCCACATCGAACACTACAAAAGCCTTTTGTTGGTCTTTGTCAGCAATGACAACAGCAACATGCAATTCTTCGGCTTCGAATTCGTACAGTCCTTCAGCGGGATTGGTCTGCGCCCATTCCTGCAATGATTCCGGTAAGCTGGCAACCTTATCGTAGCCGCGAAGGTTCATCCTCAGATCAGGATAACTTTTGGCGGCAACCTGCAGTTGCTGCGTCAACACTCGGTCTTCGCTCAACCGGATCGCCCCAAAGAAAGCAAAGCCCCAGGCCAGGCTCAGTACAGCAACACAGATCGCAAATGCAAAGGCGACACGCTGGCGTAAACTGCGACGGTACATCGCTAAACATCCTCTGCAATTCGGTAACCAATACGATGCACGGTATGAATAAGCGGGCTATCAAAGGGCCTGTCTATCGCCTGGCGCAGCTTGTACATATGCGAGCGAAGTGCATCACCATCGGGCAGCTCGTCAGCCCACAACAAGGTTTCCAAAGCTTCACGCTCCACAACAGCAGGCGCCTCTTCCATCAATCGTTGCAGTAGTTTCATGCACGTCGGGTTGAGATCGACACGTTGCCCGGCGCGATGCACTTGCAGCGTCGACTTATTCAGAGTCAGCCCCCCCACAGTGAGCAGGTTGTCGGTTTTGCCATGACTACGTTTGTATAGCGCCTGCAGTCGTGCATGCAGTTCTTGCAATGCAAATGGCTTCACCAAATAGTCATCGGCTCCCGCTTCGAACCCCTTCAGTTTATCGTCAAGCGTGTCGCGCGCAGTCAGCATCAACACGGGTTTATCTATGTTGGCATCAGCGCGCAGCTTTTTGCAGAAACTCAGGCCATCCATACCGGGTAGCATCAGGTCCAGCACAATGACGTCGAACGGGTTCGTCAACGCCAGGTGCATCGCGCTTATGCCGTCATAGGCAAAATCCAGAATATAGCTATGCTTCTCGAGATAGGCGGCAATATTCGCACAAATGTCGCGGTTATCTTCGACAATCAACACTCTAACTGGCGCTGCACCCAGTTTTTGGACCATCTGCTGTTACTCCTTGCCCCTTCCCGCCCTTGTACTCGCCCGTGCCAGGCCCTCGCTCTCGCCCTTGCTCTTACCACGCATAGTCAAATCGAAGACCAATCAGTGGCTCGGCTTCGCTATCGTCTTTCACTTCGACGCCCCGGCGATAGTCAAACTCCGTATCGTCACTGGACGAGGCAGAGGTGACGTTGATCACATCGAGAAAGGCCGTGACATCTATAGGGCCAAATGCGCGTCTATAGTCCACACGCAGGTTCAACAAGCCTGAACCGCTTTTACGACCAACATTACGCTCTGTGATCTCTTTCGAGTAGCGTAACGGTTGTCCGGCGCCCAACACGTCTGCATGAATAATAAACTGGTCGTCTGGCCTGCCGGAAAGGTATTTGTAGCGCCCGGCGACCTTCCAGCGATCATTGATTTCCCAGGTCAGGCCAAGAGTAGCCACATGGTCGCGACTGAATTCAGCGGCTACCTCACCCCGACCATCTTTGCGATCAACAACGGCATCATTGTAAGAATAGGTTGCGCTAGCGTACAGGCCTTCGCGAATTGTACCCATAAGCACTATGTCGACGCCGTACGATCTGCCATCCCCCAGGTTGGCAAAGGTACCGCTTGCTCTATCCAGGTCGACCACCAGGTCGTCGAGCTTTTGATAATAGGCCTCAGTTAACACCGACCACTGGGTGTTCGGGAAATATTTGAAACCAACACTGGCATGGCTGATTTTTTCATTCTTCAAATCGTTTGACTCGTTAGCCGCCAGGTAGAGAAAACGTGGCGACTGATGAAAAAGTCCTGCACTCGCAAAATATCTGACCTTACCAGCTGGCTGCCAGTTCAGGCTGAACCTGGGGGACACTAAGCTTTCGTCGGCAAAACCGTCCCGTTCGAACCGTAAGCCAGTGCCGAAATCCCACTCACCCCGCTCAAAAACCTGATTAACGTAGCCAGCATAGCTGGTTTCTTTTTGCTTTATTGCAGAATTAATGTTCTCGGGCTCAAGCACAATAAAGCGCTGTTGTGGGTCTGGTCTGAAATCATCGTCGTCATAAACATAGCGGTTCCAATCGCCATCTAACACTGTGTTGTAGTCCAGATCAATTTGTGTGATCTGGCTACCTGCACTAAACAAACCCCATTGATTCGTCGCCTCAAAATCGCTTCGCCAACCCGTCTCCGTTTCGCGCTCACCTATGGTAATAATATCTTCCCGCACCGGAAAATCGGCGGCTGGCGATCCTGCTGGAACCAGGTCAGGAAAGGCTTCGCCTTCAGAGCTTATTTTGTCACTTTTGCGGTAGTAAATTTTATTGGTCCAGACCGCATCGTCACCGACCAATGATCGCAAGGTCAGGCCATACAAATCACTATCTTGTTCGGCAGACTGAAGCGCAACATCTTCGAAATTGGGGGATGCAAACACGTGAGTAACATCACGAACATAGTCTTCGTGGGTATCCATCAATAAAATTTCAACGCTGTGATCCTGATTGACAGGAATAACCGACTTGAGAATGACGTCTCTGAGCACAGGGTTGCCGATGTCCAGTTCTTCAATAGTTTCAAACAAAGCGCCGAAGTCCAGCCGCCTGGCAGAAAACAGCATAGTAGAGTCATCGGTGATACCGGCAGGGCCGTCGTAACCTACTTCATAACCGGCAAGGTCGTAGCGAAAACTGGCTGAAGGGCTTGGGTTACCATCA
>NZ_JAIWOI010000108.1 GCF_020217005.1 Rheinheimera sp.
TAAAACCCTGTTCGGGTTTAGCCTGCTGTGGGTAGACCAGAGTCAGCCAGACTTCGGTTTGATCCGATAAATCCAGCAAACGGACTGAACAGCCCGGCATCATGCCGGTTTCGCTTAAGGCTTTGCGTTTACCTTTTGCAGCAGACTCCAGTTGCAGTAGCAGCCGTTGTAACTGCCAGGGCGGCAGCGGCTGAATAGCCGAACTTGCCATCAAAAATAAAGCCGAAACATCGGTGTGACCCGATGTATTTTTGGTAAAGATAGTCATTCCAGACTCCGGAATTTAAGCAGTTAAAAATAAATAACAGCTGTGCCGACCCCATCAGTATGGAGCCGGCTTAAGAATGGAAGACGGTAAAAAAGGCGGCGTGATAAGACGGCGACTTTATTGCAGTGTTGAACAACATAACCTCCGTCTTGTGGTAATAGAAAAGGGAATTTGACTCTGGACACCATATCGCATTTGGCAACAAAACTCAAAACTCGATCTGTGACTTGCCAACTGGTCAATCATTCATAAAATCAGAACCTAATCCGCTATTTTTACTATTTTTCATTCCTGCTATTCCTGCTTACACTCTGTACATAAACTGACTACTACAGTCGTATCCATTATGTTTAACCCAATTCACAGGGACAGATCATGAGTATCAACACAAAATATGCCGAACTCGAATGCAATACCGAAGCGGGTTGCGAGGCCATACAACTGGTTATTAGCCCACGCTCCACAGATTTAGGCGACTTTTCTGTGCGCCGGACTTTGCCAAACAAAACACGCCAATCTGTTGGTCCATGGATATTTTTTGATCACATGGGCGCGGCAGACTTTCCGGCGGGCAAAGGCATTAGTGTGCGCCCTCATCCTCATATTAATCTGGCGACTGTGACCTACTTGTTTGAAGGCGAAATTTTGCATCGCGATTCACTGGGCAGCAAACAGACTATTACTCCGGGCGATATCAACCTGATGGTAGCGGGTAGAGGCATAGTGCATTCTGAACGTGAGCGTCCTGAAGTAAATGGCGTGCCCCATCGTTTGCACGGTATTCAGTTGTGGATGGCTTTACCTGAAGAATTTGAGGAAATAGACCCGGCTTTTTACCACTACCCAAGCCGTGATATTCCGGCGACCAATCTCAATGGCGTGTCAGTGCGGGTTTTAATAGGCGAAGCCTATGGCCTTAAATCGCCGGTAAAAACCTATTCCGAGACCTTATACCTGGAAGCACATTTACAGGCTGGTCAATCACTGGAGTTACCAAACGCTGAAGAGAGAGCCATTTATGTCGCTCAAGGCCAGTTAAAAATTAAAGACAAACTGATCCAGCAGTATGACATGGTGATCTTATCTGAAGCCGAAGGTGTAGTGATTGAAGCCAGCGCAGACAGCAGGATTACCTTGATTGGCGGGAAAAATTTAGGTCCGCGCTTTATTGAATGGAATTTTATCTCCAGCCGTAAAGAACGGGTAGAACAAGCTAAACAGGACTGGCTGGCCGGTAAGTTTCCAAAAGTCGTAGACGATGAAATTGAGTTTATTCCATTGCCAAAGTGACTTAAAAACAGCTCAACAAATCACAATTGAAGACAGGTGTTCTATGAGTATTTCTTTACAAAAAAGCGACGGCGGTCAATACCGCCAGACTATCCGTATCCATCAGCATACTTTGTTTGCTGATGTTGCAACCGAGTTAGGTGGCGATGATTCCGCTCCAGATCCTCATGATTTATATGACGCCTCGTTGGCCGCCTGCAAAGCCATCACTTTGCTGATGTATGCCAAACGTAAACAACTGGCGCTGGAATCTGTGGATATTGACATCAAACGTGATAGCAGCAAAGAAGCACAAGGGCTTTACGTGCTGAATCTTACAATGAAATTAAACGGCGATTTGTCTCAGGCCGACAAAGATTTACTGGAGAAAATGGCGGAAAAATGCCCCATCCATAAACTGATGACGACTGCTACTACCGAAGTTAATGCCTCCGTAAGCTAAGCCAAGAGGGGCACGACCGCATTAGTGCTGCTTGTACTGCTTTGGCCGAAGCGGAATGACAAGCAGCATCAGGCCAGACCGAATTGTTAAGTAGTGTTACCCGCCACAAGTTACAAACCTCTTATCCCAAGCAGACTAAAACTCTGCTCAGCTTCAAACCAAACTGCAACCTTAGGGTTAAAAATCAACCAGCAGCTCTCTGCCCAAAACCATTTTGTTTTCACAAAGTGGTTATTGGCTTTGCCGTGCTTTGACGCCCACAAACATTTACACAGGAATACTCGCTGTTGCTCAGCCCTGTTCCTCACTTTGACTGATTTACAACCTGTGTGAAGGCAGTGCCCTGTAAAGGCGCAGCTTCACCGCCCCAAGTAGCTGTTTACTCTCGTTTTTCTGTCAGAGCCTGATACTTGGTTGCAGTAAATACTCCCTAAAACACCTTCATAAACTAAAGTGAGGTAACCATTGAAAATATCAGTTCACAGAGATAGGCAACTATCTCAGCGCTTAAGTTTGCTACCAGGAAACCACATGCTGGCAGTTGCTGCTGGCTCCTTGTTAGCGTCCAGCCTGATGCCAGGCTACGCCCAAGCGGCAAACCAACCGCCTGTTGCTGTAATTAAAGCCGAACAACAACACAATAAGTTAAGCGTCAACTTTGATGGCAGCGGCTCGTCGGACCAGGACGGTAAAATTACCTCTTATGCCTGGGATTTTGGCAATGGTAAAAAAGCCACTGGCGCTAAGCCCGTCCATAACTATGCTGCAGCCGGCACTTATGACGTGAGCCTGACAGTCACCGACAATAATAAGGCCAGTAAAAGTACCAGCCTGAGCGTACAGGTTCAGGCTCCTAACAAGTTACCCGTCGCCAGAGGCAACGCAGTTCAACAGAAAAACAGCTTCCTGGTAAAGTTTAATGGCAGCAAATCAACAGATGCTGACGGTGCCATAACGAACTATCACTGGGAATTTGGCGATGGTCATTCTGCTGTCGGAGTAGCGCCAGAACACTTGTATGCCACAGCTGGTACTTATCAGGCCAAACTGACAGTAACGGATAATCACAGCAAAGCAGCGCAGCACAGTACAGAGTTAAAAGTAATGGTCAATGCGCCCCCTACTCCTGTGTACAGCTGGAGCCAGTTCCCCGGAGAGCCTATTTTAATTTTTGCCGGTGCGGATTCGACCGATCCAGACGATCATATTGTCAGCTACCACTGGGATTTTGGTGATGGTACCGCAGGCACAGGTCAGGATGTCAGCCATATGTATAATCAGGCTGGCAACTATCAGGTGACTTTTACCGTCAAAGATGCGTTTGGTAACAGCAGCTCCAGTCGTTTTGCCGTCACTGTCGCAGGAAAACCTAATATGGAGCCAGTGGCTCAAGCTACAGCAACAGCAGTACCGGGCTCTCTTGAGTTTATCTTCAGTGCCGCAGGTTCCGTAGATTACGACGGTGAAATAAGCTCTTACCTTTGGGACTTTGGCGACGGTACAAGCAGCACTGCAGCACAAAGCCGTCACCTGTATAGCGCTGCAGGCCAGTACCAGGTCAGCCTGACAGTGACAGATAACATGGGTGCGACGCACAGTGTCGGCTTAGCTGTTGATGCTGCATTACAAAATCAGCTGCCTGTCGCTCTGGCAACAACAGCAGTGACTGCAGGTTCACTGCAGGTCAGATTTGATGGCCGCGCTTCCAGCGATGCAGATGGCAGTATCAGCTCCTATCACTGGGATTTTGGTGATGGTCACTCGGCCACAGGCGAAACGACCAGTCACACTTATGCCAGTGCCGGGCAGTACCCTGCTAGTTTGACAGTGACAGACAATAGCGGTGCTCAGGCGACTCTGTTGCTGCCTGTTGCGGTCAATGAGCAAACTAGCTCCGGCAAATGGGTCACAGGGTATTATGCGGGCTGGTTCTGGGAAGGTTATCAGCCACAGAATATAGACTTTAGTGCCATGACTCATGTGATTTTTGGCCGGGTAGCGCCAGGTTCAGGCACCCTGGGTGGCCAGGCTGGACAAGTGATGCCTGGCTCAGGTTCGGCCCATGAAGCAGGTCGGTTACCCGCAGGACTCACGGCAAAAAGCGCAGAAGATTATTTAATTGAACGCGCTCATGCTGCAGGTACTAAAGCCTTGTTGATGTTAGGTGGAAATGACGATGGCAACGGTTTTTATGCCTCTACAGCACCCGGAATTCGCAGTACTTTTGTGACCAATCTGCTGAACTATCTGGAACAGCACAACTACGACGGCATAGACGTCAATTGGGAAGATGCAATTGACCCTGAGCGTTTAATAGCGCTGATCACCGAGCTGAAGCAAGCTGCGGCTGACAGGCCCCGTTATCAGAGCCAACCTCTGCTGGTCACTTATCCAACCTCTATTCTGAATATGAACTATGAAACAGTACCACAATGGAAAGTGCAGGTCGCAGAGCTGGTGGATCAGTTTAACCTGATGACTTACATGATAGGTTTTGCCCATGGCGGCTGGACGACTTGGCATTTCTCACCTATTTACGGCCAGACCGGACTACATCCAAGCGACGTTTCCAGCACTGTGGATGCATATGCCCAGGCGGGCATTCCACGCAGTAAACTAGCCGTTGGTATAGGTTTTTTTGGCTTTAACTTCAGGGCTCCTGCCACTGGTCCGGATCAGCCTGTGACTTACCAGGACAATAATGACTGGACCTGGAGCTACGCTAATCTGGTGAACTGTGGTTTCCTGTCAGCTGGCAGTTATACCTTTGATCATAACACCAAAGCCGCCTACCGATCTTATGTGGGTGGTTATACAGGTTCAGGCCCTCAGCATAGTTGTATGAACACAGGTGAGGCGGGCTTTTTGAGTTATGAAGATCCGGCCAGTATCGCCGCAAAAGGCAAGTATGTGCGGGATACTGAGTTAGGTGGAGCCATGATTTGGGTTGTTAACTACGGCAGTCCTGATGGAGTAAATAACCCTTTGCTCAACGCAGTGAAGCAATCCTTTAGGTTAGGTCATGACAATGTGCAGCCTTTTGCTGTGATCAGTTCGAAACTAATCAGTCAAACGGAATTACGATTTGAGTTTGATGGCACAGCCTCGATGGACAGCAATAACCAGGCTGTAGCAAGTTATAGCTGGACTTTTGGTGACGGCGCTTCAGCCAGCGGAGCAAAACCTGTACATACGTATGTCAAAGGCGGAGCCTACACCGTGAGTCTGACTGTGACCGACATCAATGGTGTCAGCAACACAGTTACAGCAGTAGTTCAGGCTGTACAACCGCCACCGCCTGACGTGATGCCCAAGCTGGAAACTATTCCGGTTGCTGCAGGCGCAACTCCATGGGTGACAGCCTACTATGCAGGCTGGTACTGGCCTGATCATCAACCGCAGCATATCAACATGAACTCCTTAACTCATCTGGTATTTGGCCGTGTCGCACCTGGGGGAGGCTCTTTACCAGGTGGTCAACCGGGCGATGTGATTGAAGGTGCAGGTACTGCACATGATGCCGGAGCTATAGCCCATATCACGGACAAGAGTGTGGAAGATTATCTGATAGAGCGTGCTCATGCCGCTGGCAAAAAAGCCTTGCTGATGATGGGCGGTATGGGCGACGGCTTAGGTTTCCTGGCGTCAACGGCACCTGATATTCGGCCAACTTTTGTCAATAATATCCTGAACTATCTGGAACAACATGACTACGATGGTCTGGATCTGGATTGGGAAGATGAACTGGATTCACCACTGGCCCAATTCCGCCTGACCGCTTTAATAGCTGACCTGCGTGCGGCAGCCAAATTACGAGCCCGCTGGCAAGCACCAAATGATGCCTTCCTGATCACTTTCCCTGGTTATGCACTGAACATGAATTATGGTCAGGTGTCGGAATTTGACGTGACTATCGCTTCGATAGTGGATCAGTACAATCTGATGAGCTACGCCATGGGTTTTGCGGAGCAAGGCTGGACCAGTACGACCTTCAGTCCTATTGCGGGATTGGATCCTTCCCGCCCTATGGATCTGACCTCCAGTATGCAGGCCTATCAGAACGCTGGTGTACCAAGGGGTAAATTAGGGGTAGGTATAGGTTTCTACTGCATGGCTTATCCACTGCCTACTACGGGTTTTGGTCAACCTGTGACCGGAGTGTTTTCAAATGACAACAGCTGGTCCTACAGCATAGTAAATGCGGCAGGTTACTTTAATGGCGGTACCAGGATCTGGAATGACGAAGCAAAAATGAGCTTCTATTCTTACCCCAATGGCAGAACAGGTACCCATCCTTACAATAGTTCTACTATAGGCATGCTCAGTTGTGAGGATCCACAAAGTATTGCAGCCAAGGGAGAATGGGTAAAAGCTACAGGCCTGGGCGGCGCTATAATCTGGACTATCAACTATGGCAGTACCAATGGTGTTAATAACCCCCTGATGGACGCTGTCAGACAGTCATTCCTGCAAACAGAGTAATAAACTTGTCGACGAAAAACGGCACTTTTCAGTGCCGTTTTTTATCCGTCTCAGGCCACAAAAATTCCCCACTCATCCCACTAAACGAGCCATTTACTGCAAAACCTGTTTTTCTACCCCTGCTTTTGGCATACTCGACCGGTTAACATTTGACGATTTACATCTGAATCCCATAACAAAAAAGCAACCAAGATACCCAGAAGGAAATATCCATGCGCAAGACCTTAATTGCCAGCGCTATTGGTGCAGCCATCGCTTTAAGCGCCTGTTCCAAGCCTGCTGAAGAAACAAAAAACAGTGCAGCAGTTGAGCAAACTCAAGCTGCCGCCCCAGCCACGGAGCAAGCAGCAGTGAGCAACCCACTATTAGTCAAAAGTACGCTGCAGTACGAAGCGCCAGAGTTCGATAAAATTAAAATTGAACACTATCAACCTGCAATGGAGGAAGGGATTAAACAGCATATGGCTGAGATCCTGACTATTGCTGCGAATAAAGAACCAGCTACTTTCGAAAATACTATTGTGGCTATGGAAAAAAGCGGCGAGCTACTGACCCGGGCGTCCAGCACCTTCTTCAATATGACTGGCACCATCAGCAACGATGAAATCCAGAAAATCCAATCAGAAATGGCACCTAAATTTGCCGCCCATTCAGACAATATCAACCTGAATCCAGAATTATTTGCCCGCGTAAAAGCTGTCTATGACGCTCGAGCCACTTTAGGTTTAGACGGCGAAGCGACCCGTTTGGTGGAAGATTATTATGAGCGTTTTGTCCGTGCCGGCGCCAATTTAACCGAAGAGCAAAAAACCAAGATCCGTGCTTTAAACGAAGAACAATCCACACTAACTAACAAGTTCCAGCAAAATCTGATGGCAATGAAAGATCAGATCGCAGTTTATGTAGATACCAAAGAAGAATTAGCTGGCTTATCTGAGGCTGAAATTACAGCGGCGGCTGAAGGCGCTAAAGCTAAGGGTAAAGAGGGTAAATTTATCATTGAGATTACCAATACCACCCGCCAGCCCGCTTTAGCTTCACTGGAAAACCGCGAAGTGCGGAAAAAAGTATGGGAAGCTTCGGCCTACCGTGGTACTTCAGGCGAAACGGATAACCAGCCTATAGTGGCCCGTTTAGCTCAATTACGTGCGGAACGCGCCAAGTTATTGGGTTATGACAACTGGGCTCTGTACCAGTTAGAACCTACTATGGCCAAAACCCCCAAAGCTGTGCTGGATATGTTCAGTTCTATGGTGCCAGCTGTAGTGGCGAATACCAAAAAAGAAGCTGAAGCTATTCAGGCAATGATCAAAGAAACGGGTGGTGATTTTGAATTACAGCCATGGGACTGGGAGTTCTACGCTGAGAAAGTACGCAAAGCTAAATATGATTTAGACGAAGCTCAAGTGCGCGAGTATTTCGAATTTGAGCGGGTACTGAATGATGGTCTGTTTTATACCATGAACAAACTCTTTGGTATTACCATGAAAGCCCGACCGGATTTACCTGTGTATCACCCGGATGTCAAAGCTTATGAAGTCTTTGATGCTGATGGCAAGAGCATGGCTATTTTCTATGCGGACTACTTTGCCCGTGACGGCAAACGCGGTGGTGCCTGGATGAGTTCTTTTGTAGAACAAAGCAAGCTGTTGAACCAAAAGCCTGTGGTTGTGAACGTGATGAACATTCCTAAAGGCCCGGCCGGTGAGCCAACACTGGTGAGCTATGACAACGTGACCACTATGTTCCACGAATTTGGTCATGCGGTACACGGTTTGTTCTCAGACGTGAATTATCCGACTTTAGCCGGTACTTCAGTATCCCGCGATTTTGTTGAATTCCCTTCTACCTTCCAGGAAGACTGGGCAGCTCACCCTGACGTGATTGGTAACTATGCCAAGCACTATAAAACAGGCGAGCCAATTCCAGCCGAACTCTTAGCAAAAATTATGAAGTCACGCAGCTTCAACCAGGGGTATGACACACTGGAATATATGTCTTCTGCGCTGCTGGATATGGAATGGCACTCTCTGCCAGCCGACGCGCCACTGCAGGACGTACAGAAGTTTGAAGCCGCTGCGCTGAAAAAACACGGTGTAGATTTAGCTGCTGTGCCACCACGTTACAAGTCGACTTTCTTCGCTCACGTTTTCTCTGGTGGTTACTCTGCCAGTTACTATGCGTACATGTGGAGTGAAATTCTGGCTGCCGACGCTTTTGCCTATGTGCAAACTCAGGGTGGCTTGAAGCTGGAGAACGGCATTAACTTCCGTAAAAACATTCTGTCTATTGGTAACAGCAAAGACCCAATGGAAGCTTACAAAGCCTTCCGTGGTCAGGAACCTACCACAGACGCTCTGTTAATCCGTCGCGGTTTAAAGACTGGCATTAACTAACAACTAAAAAGGGGTCAGATCACATTAGTTACACCTAACTAATGTGATCTGACCCCTTTTTATTACTCCGCTGGCTTAGTAGGGCAACTGGCTAATAACTGTTGTAAATGTGCACCTAAATCTTGCTGGGCAAACTGCTGACTGGCGATTGCCATCTGCTTTAACGTCTGCAAGGCCTGCTCTAAACCTTGTTGCTCTATTAAGCTTTTGGCATAAGCCGCTGCATCAGCCCCCCGCTGTAATAAGCCCGCCATTTGCTCCAATGACAAATCCTGCTCCATCACCTGTTGTAAGTCCGCCAGTAACTGTGACACCTTGGCCGACTCCACTAAAGCCCCTTCCACACTGATTAACCGGCCCACCGGATCGCCTGCTAAGCTGGTCGCAACGCAAGATGCCACAGTACCGGCTTCCGCACTTTTGGCCACAGCATCCAAGCCCTGACTGCGAATTTGCTCTACCACCTGCTGCAACTGCTGATCTTTGGCCAGCCAGGCTTGTTCTAACTGTTGTTTTTCATCACCTGCTAAATAGCCACAGCTGGTTAGAAAAAAAGATAAGGTCGCAGGCACTAAAAAAGACAAAGACTTCATAACGAACCCCAGGGAAAATAATTCAGACATTAGTGGATAGAACTGGGGGAAAGTTCAGAAAAATCAAGGGGGAACAAAAAAGGTCAGAGCCAAGGCTCTGACCACAACATATACCCAAGTTACTTGAAGATGCAGCGAGGCGACAAGTCACTGAGACCCCAGGAGCATAGTTAACCTATGTGACTGGGGCGAAGTGGCGCAGTCAACAAAGCTGCAGCTTCAAGGACGACGGGTATTAATGACCAGCGATTTGCATTTGGCCTATCAATACTGAACCCGTCAGCACGCCGCCACGACGATCAACGTCTTTGCCTATGGCCTGAATATCCATAAACATCTGCTGCAAAGTACCAGCTATGGTGATTTCGGATACAGGGTATTGGACTTGGCCGTTTTCGACCCAGAAACCGGCAGCACCACGAGAGTAATCCCCTGTCACTGTGTTGACGCCCTGCCCCATCAGCTCAGTCACCAACAAACCAGTGCCCATATCCCGACAGAGCTGAGCTAAATCAGCATCGCCATGTTG
>NZ_JAIWOI010000109.1 GCF_020217005.1 Rheinheimera sp.
TACTAACCAGTTGTGAATACCGCCGGCATGACCTGTACTTGGCAAACCTAACTTTCGTCCAGAATAACTGGTGGTCAGGTAAGTATTTAATACACCTTTATCCAGTATGGTTAAATCACGGGTTTTTACGCCTTCCCCATCAAAAGGGGTGGAAGCCAGGGCTTTCTTTACATGTGGGCGTTCAAGAATAGTGACTTTGTCCGACATCACAGGCTGGCCTACTTTATCCAGCAGGAAGCTGGATTTACGGTAGATACTACCTCCACTGATCGCAGACACTAAATGGCCAAAAATACTGCTGGCGATATCAGCACGGAAAATCACCGGCACTTTTTGTGTGCCCAGTTTGCGACCATTCAGTCGCTGCACTGTTTCCTTCGCCGCTTCACGGCCAATCAACGCCGGATCCAACAAATCGCTTAATTCACGGGCCACTGTGTAGCTGTAATCCCGCTGCATATCCTCGCCTTCTTCGCCTATCACCACACAACTCAAGCTGTGACGGCTGCTTGGATAACCCACCAGTTGACCGTGGCTGTTACCATAGACTTTTAAGCCCTGATGCGAAGAAAAGGACGCACCTTCTGAGTTGGTAATACGGCCATCATAAGCAAAAGCGGCTTCTTCCGAGGCTTTACACCACTCAATAGCTTGTTCAGTAGAAACAGAAGCAGGGTGAAATAAATCCAGATCGGGTGGTGACAGTTCCAGCCAGGCCGCTTCTGCTAAACCCGCATGTGGATCTTCCGAGGTATAACGAGCTATATCGATAGCCGCTTCGACTGTGCGTTTTAAAGCGGCAGGGCTTAAGTCAGCAGTAGAAGCAGAGCCTTTACGCTGGCCGACATAAATGCTGATACCTAAACCACCGTCCTGATTAAACTCTACGGTTTCCACTTCACCATGACGGGTTTCTACACTTAACCCTCTGGTGCGGTTCATCGAGGCTTCGGCGCTGCTGGCACCTAATTGTTTGGCATGTGCCAGCACCTGGCTGACCGCATCTTTTACTTCGGCGATTTCTTGCCAGATTGTAACTTCGGTTTGACTCATT
Organism: Rheinheimera sp.; assembly: GCF_020217005.1. GTDB lineage: Bacteria > Pseudomonadota > Gammaproteobacteria > Enterobacterales > Alteromonadaceae > Pararheinheimera. Next base: position 1,055 of record NZ_JAIWOI010000109.1, read on the forward strand.
GCTTTACCTGTCAGAGTTGTTCTGTTTTAACTGCCAGAATTTGGGCTCAGCTTATCATAGTTCCTCAGCAATTGGACGTAGGGACGACCAACGCAGCTACCGCTATGTTGGACAACTCGGCCCAAGTCACTGGAGTTGCAGCAAGGCGACAAGCGAGAGAGACCTCAGGAGCATAGTTGTCTATGTGACTAAGGCTCTGAACGCAGTCAATGCTGCTGCGGCTTCAAGTACGAAGGGCGCCGCTGCTATTGCTCAGTAGATCGGGTATACTATGTGCATTAATTAGATGGTAAGAGAATTCTATGGCCGATATGACCGACTTTACCCATGGCGACGACTGGGATGTTGAGCATGGTAAAAGTAAAACCCAAGTCAAAAAAGAGATGACTGCGTTACAAAAGCTGGGCGAAGAGCTGGTGGCGTTAAGCCCTGCGGCCCGTGCTAAGTTAGATTTAGATGACGAATTAAAAGACGCTTTAGCGCTGGCAGACAAGCTGGTGAAAAAACACGAAGCTTTGCGTCGTCATATCCAGTTTATTGGCCGTTTAATGCGTACCCGCGATTTGGAGCCTATCGAGCGTGCTCTGGCGGTACTGCGTAATACCAATCAGGCAGCAACCCGTAAGTTTCATTTAGTGGAAACCTGGCGTGATAAACTGATCGCCAATCCTGATGCGGTAACTGAGTTTGTGGCAGCATTTCCGCAAGTGGATATACAACAGTTACGCACCCTGATCCGTAATGCGAAAAAGGAACAGGAAAAGAACCAGCCACCTAAGGCCTTCCGCGAACTGTTTCAGCTGATTAAACCAGCCATTTTAGAAGACTAAAAAATGGGGTCAGATCACATTATTTGCCAAACAAATAATGTGATCTGACCCCATTTTTATATCAAGCGTTTCACCACTAAATCTGCACCTATACGACGCAACTGACCCAATAGCTTTTGCACTACTTCAGGATAATCCCGCACTGTTTCAATTTCTGAGTAATGCACAATCTCATTGGCGTGGGCTGTGATCACCTGTTTTTCCTGTTCGAGCAGAGTTTTTAGCTGCTGTAATTCGTCCTCGACATAAATACCATTTTCAAAATCCAAAGCAAAAGCTCTTGGATTCATATTGTGGCCGGTAAAAAGGTGTTTAATACCGTCTACGCTCAAGCCTTTGAGGTGGTAGCTGTTTTCCTGGTGTTTCCATAATTTGACATGCAGCAAACCGCTATCAATAAACTTCTGATTGGCGCGGACAAACTTACGTAAAATAGTTTCGTAGAAATAAGGTAATCCACCAATTTTGCTAAACCGCTGACCTGGCGGAATATAAAAATCGTTAGCCGTTTTATCACCTACCACTATGGTCACAACAACTCCACGTTTTAAACATTTACGTAAAGCGCGAGCTAAGGCCACAGGCGGGTTAAAATAAGGGGTGTAAATCAGTACATCCTGCTGTGCTACAGCAAGCAATGCCAGCACAGTACTGTTCAGTTCATTATTGCGACGACCTAAGCCCATAAGCAGCGAAGCGCGCAGTGCTGAATCTGTTTTATCTTCATACTGATATCGGGTCGCTTTGGCGTGTTTCAGCCACAAACGCGACTGACGTTTCACCGCCTGACTGACATAGTCTTCGTCATCCAGAAGTTCAGGCGTTTGTTCTTCATCACCAAATAACTGTTGATGTGCCTGCACTATGGCATCTGTTATCACCTGATTTTGCAGCACCAGATAACGATCAGCGCGGTAACGACTTTGTTCTGCCAGATAAACATTATTCAAAGAAGCGCCGCTGTACAGCAAAGTCTGGTCAAACACAAAACCCTTTAAATGCAGCACACCAAAGAGTTCACGCTTTTTTACCGGCACACCAATGATTTGGATAGGTAAATGGTAATCTTTGGCTATCTCACGGTAAAAATCGTTGTTAGTGCGGGCACCTTCCTGGCCAATCAGGCCGCGACGGGCACGGTGGTAGTCGACATAAACTGTCACCTGCAAATCAGGTTTGCGCTGTTTGGCGGCAAATAAAGCCCGCAGGATTTGCTCGCCTGCTTCGTCAGCCTGCAAATACAAGGCGGTGATCACAATACGATGTTGAGCGCGCTGGATCAGATCCAACACTGTGCTTTTGTAATCAGCTGCTGACCACAATACAGAAACTGTTTCAGCGACCAGATCTGTTTTTGGCAATTTGGCCAAACGACGTCTGTTTAACAAAGTTTGTAACATAGCAGGCGAAGTTCTCAGTCGGCTAAATTGGGGTCAGATCACATTAATTAGTCATAATGTGATCTGACCCCATTTTAAGTGCTTAATTTGAATGGGTTGGATCTTGCCGTAAAACGGCACAAAGTCCTAGTGTTTTTCGTCTTTGTAGCAGTTAAGCCGTACCACCAACCGTCATCGCATCCAGTTTTAAGGTGGGTTGGCCAACCCCTACTGGCAGGCTTTGACCCTGTTTACCACAAACGCCCACACCGGCATCCAGTGCTAAATCGTTGCCGACCATAGAGACCTGCTGCATCGCCTCCGGGCCATTACCAATCAGGGTTGCGCCTTTGATAGGAGTAGTAATTTTACCATTTTCAATCAAATAAGCTTCGGAGGCGGAGAATACAAACTTGCCTGAAGTGATGTCCACCTGGCCACCGCCAAAATTCGGCGCATAAATGCCTTTTTTCACGCTGCCGATGATTTCCTGTGGATCGTACTCGCCTGCAAGCATATAGGTATTAGTCATACGCGGCATAGGCAAATGGGCAAAAGACTCACGGCGACCGTTGCCTGTAGGAGCCACGTTCATCAGCATAGCGTTGTGTTTATCCTGAATATATCCCTTCAGAATACCGTTTTCGATCAACACGTTGTATTGACTGGCTGTACCTTCATCGTCGATATTCAATGAGCCTCGACGATGCGCCAAAGTACCGTCGTCAACAATAGTGCAGTGCTTTGAGGCCACTTGCTCACCAACGCGACCAGCAAAAGTAGAAGAGCCTTTGCGGTTGAAATCACCTTCCAGACCGTGGCCCACAGCTTCGTGTAACAACACACCAGGCCAACCAGATCCCAGCACCACAGGCATAGTACCGGCCGGTGCATCTACAGCAGTTAAATTGATCTGAGCCATACGCACAGCTTCACGGGCATAACCCTGCCAGCGCGGCGAACCATTCACATCTTCAAGGAAATACTGGTAGTCAGTACGGGCGCCACCGCCACTACCACCCCGTTCACGGCGGCCATTGTGCTGCAGCAGTACCGAACAGTTCAGGCGCACTAAAGGACGAATATCAGTCGCAAAAGTACCATCCGAAGCAGCTACCAAAACTTCTTCATAAACACCGGATAAACTGACCGCCACTTGCTCGGCACGGCTGTCCAGGCTACGGATAAAAACTTCCATTTGCTTCAGCAGCTCAACCTTTGCTGTATTGTCCAAACTTTGCAGCGGTTCACAAGGTAAATAAATTTCTGGCTGACTTTGTTGCCTAAAGACCTGGACAGAACCTTGTTGGCCCACAGCCGCTATACCTCGGGCTGCTTCCGCCGCTTGTTTCAGAGCTGCAGCTGATATCGAATCGGCATAAGCAAAACCGGTTTTTTCGCCACTGATAGCGCGAACACCAACACCACGTTCTATGTTAAACGAGCCATCTTTGACTAAACCATCTTCCAGCGCCCAGGACTCATGCACGCTGGATTGAAAATACAGGTCGGCATAATCCAGTTGATGTGCAAATAAAAAGCCCAGGCTTTGCTGCAAATCATTCGCAGTTAAATCACTGGCGCTTAACAGGTTGTGTTCGACCTTACTCATGCTTTGAACTCACTTTGAAATCTGTTGTGGTGCCTTACCGGCATTTTCTTTGCCAGTTGTTGGCAAAGATCTAAATCTATTTCGACACTCAGCGCCATTTCGTTGCTGCCATCGGCTTCGGCTAAAATACGGCCCCATGGGTCGATAATTAAACTGTGGCCATAAGTCTGACGGCCATTGATATGGGTCCCGACTTGAGCAGGAGCTACCACAAAACTCTGGGTTTCTATCGCCCGGGCCCTTAGCAAAGTATGCCAGTGCGCTTCCCCAGTTACAGTGGTAAAAGCAGAAGGTACAGCCATCACATTCATGCCCAAAGCTGCTAAAGCCTGAGCTAAGCCCGGGAAACGCATATCGTAACAAATCAACATACCCAGTTTCAGCTCATCCAGTTGTACCAGACTGAGTTTCCCTCCAGGTACAGTAGAGGAAGATTCCTGATACTCTTTGCTGCTGTCGTTCACTAAGGCGTCAAATAAATGGATCTTCTGGTAATCCGCTATCAATTCACCTTGTGGGTTATACAACAAACTACTGGCAGCGAACCGTGTTGGATCAGATGTTTGAGTGGGTAAAGTACCTACCAGCAGATGCAACTGGTACTTTTTTGCTAGTTCCGCATAAGCGCTTTGCAGCGGGCCAGAACCTGGGACTTCCGCCAATTGCAGGTTTAAGCCATCAGGTCCTGCAAATACAGCCACACCCTCAGGTAAAACCGCCAAATGCTGCGCTGATCTGGGTAACCCGGCCAGTAGTTGATCCACTTTGGCCAGATTGGCCAAAGGCTCTGGACCACTGGTCAGTTGCAGTGCAGACAAACGCCAGAGCTTAGCCATTAGCTTTGTCCCTGGTTTTAGTGCTGGCCGCTGGTTGTTCAGGTTTTTGTTGCAACTGCTGTTCCTGTTGCAAACGTAAACGTTTTTCCTGCTCAGCTTTTAATAGTTCAGACCGTGGGATCTCAACTTCTGTGGTATGACGTGCCACTTCTACCACTTCTGGCTGGTCAAAATTACCTGTGACGACAAAATTCACTTTAGACACTACTTCAGCCGACTCTACCAGCTCGTCCAAAGCCAAAGCCGCTAAACCTGTGGCAGGATTAAACTGCAGCAACGCCACAAGTACAGGCAGACTCGAGGTGATTTTTGGTAAAAACGCCATCTGATAATCCAGTTGTCTTGTGACTAAATCAGCATAGCCCTGAATTTCTATTTTACCTGCGGCGCCATCAACCATAGTATTATTGGTATGCACTACGCCCTTATCCAGCTGTAAGTCACCTTTCATTTCGGTGTAAAAAAAGCCTTTGGAGAATATGTCCCTGAAGTCCAGTTTCAGCTTACGCACTAAAGACCCTAAGCTAAACAAAGACAATAAACGCGCGCCTTTGTCGCTGACTTCCGACAAGGAGCCTTCACCTAACTGCCAGTTCAGCTTGCCGCCTAATGTAGCGTAATTAAACTGAGTAGGACCGCCAGCCCAGCTTATATTGTCTATTTCTACCTGAGCCGGACTACCTGCAATAGCAGAGCTCAAATGATAGTCTTTCATTAATTGGCCAAAATCCGGACTGGTCAATTTGGCCGATAAGGTTGTCACGCCAGCCTCTGTGTCTTTTTGCCACTGACCTTTGATACTTAATTGATGCTCTTTGTAACGGGACTCAAAGCTCTGAATAGTCAAACGCTCACCATCAGATTCGGTTTGTAATTTTAACCTGCCTAAATCAAAAGGCCCAAAAATGCAGCTTTTACAGTCCAGTCGCAACGGCGGTAAATCGGCTAACCAGGGCATAGGTTGTGGTTTCACTACTTCAGCCAGCGCTTTGGCTATTTGTTGCTCTTTAGTCAACTTGGCGATAGCTTCGGCCTGCGCTATGGCCTCAGCTTCCGCAGCAACAGGGTCGTAAGGAAACAGCTTTAAGAATTCCAGATTGGCTGTTATTCCCTGCGCCATCAAATCCTTTGCCAGTGTCAGTTGCCCCTGAGTTTGAGCCGCCTTCAGATCCAGTAACCAGAGGTCCGCTTCGGGTTTTAAGTTCAGCTCTAGTTGGTCGAACTCCAGATCGTCTGTGACCTTTAGTTTATCAACACTAGCCTTGACGGAGGTTAACGCAGGCAAAAGCCCGGCCTCATCTGACTGCTGACTGACTTGTTGCCTGATCAACTCAAACCATGGCAGAAACTCCGTCTGGTCCAAATTAGCACTGATGGTAAAGCCGTCAGCAAAACCTGCATTGCCTTTGCTGCCCAAACTTAAGTGAGCCCGGCCTATCTGGCCTTGTGCATGCACATAGCTGGCGTCAAAAAATACCAGATCCTGATAAGTCATAGCGATTACTGAATTATCCTGACTACCACTGGAAGACCAGAATACGGTACCAGGCTGGCCTGATTTTTTCGCCAGAGGCGCTGGCAGCAACAGTTCAGTGTCTGCTAAATCTAATGCCAAATCAGCCTGATAGGTATAACCTTCCCCCGCCAGCAATAAGTCGAGTTTGAACTGCCAATTCAGTGGCCCACTGGCAAAATGTTCGAGTTCCGGAGCCAGGTTAAGCAACAACTCGTTACTGTTCTGCAAGCCCTGACTTAATAAAGAAACTTTATAATTATCCTGCTGCTGTTCGCCCCTGAAGCCAAACTGCAATGGAATATTGCTAATAAAAAGCTGCAACTCGTCGGCGGTCAGTTTGTCGTTATGAAACTCCAGCCGACCGGTCAGGTTTTCTCCTGTGATGGCAGGGGCTGATAAGGCCAGGCCATTACGTTCAAAATCGATAGCTCCCTTGACATCCACCGTTGGCTCTTTCAGACCTATAGTCAACCGAACATCGCCTTTGACAGGGCCTGTCACCCCTAAATAGGCCAGAGTTTCGCCAACAGAGTCATGCAAAGGTGAAGCCTGCATCAGGGTTGTCACCTGCTCGGCCAGCAGCTGTTGTTTGATATCAATAAGTAAGCTTTCGGCCTGATAAAGATCAGGAATAGCCACTTGTACGCCCTGATCAACAGGAGCGTCCACCAGGTAACCAGACTTACTGCTAATCAGCATGGAGGCATTTTCAAAAAACAATTCAGCGGATAAATCAGTCAGACTGGGCCAATTTTGATCAAATAAAAATTCAGCATTGCTGACATCGGCAAGCGCCTGAAATACACCGTCTTTGCTCTGATAGGGGTAAGCGGAGAAATCACCAGACCATAATACTTTACCTGAGCTGACATCACCCGATATCAAAGCTGGTTTCAGGTAGTTGATCACAGAGTGTGGCATATAAAATTTCGGGAAAAACTGTTCGGCATTTTGCACTGGCACCCCATGCAGTTCTGCGACTAAATCCATATTGGGTTTATCGTCCAGATTCACCACCAGCTCAGCCTCAAGGCTAAAAGCGTCTTGCCACAAGCTCAGATAAGGCACCAGAATTTGCCAGTTGCCCGCCCTCTTACGCCAGGCCAACTCCAATTCAGCCCCTTTATAAGTCCAGTCTTTGCTAAAAGCTTCTCCCCATTGCAAAGCACCATCCTGTGCTTTTAGGCCAACCCAGCCAAAATAAGGTGAAGCGACAAAAGAGCCGGTAAAACCTTTCACACCTGGCACATCGGCCACTGGTGCGGATGACAATTCTTCAAATTGACCGGATAAATACCACTGTTCATTCTCAGTGAGTAAGTCCAGTCGATCGACTTTCCCATCCAACTGATAAGCCAACAAAGACTGTAATTGCTCTGAACCATCAGAAAATAATTCGAGTAAAGGACGGGCTACCGCCAATTGCAAATTCTGCAACGAGGCCTGATATCCGCTAGCTTCCTGACGCAGCTGTAACTGCAAGCCGGGCCAGCTTTGACTGCTGTTGCTCAAGGTCATTGGACTGGAGCTTAGAGTCCAGCCTTTGGCCATAGGTAACCAGCGTAAATAACCATCCGATAAGGCTACTTTGTTCCAGACGCCATCTTTCAGCCAGCCGACATTATTGTCCGACAAAGCCACGTCGATTTGTTGCAGTTTGCCGCCTTTGATGTCGCCCCAGGCGGCAAAGTTTAATTTAGCGCTGTTGAGCTTACGGGTTTGAGGTAATAACTGCTGGAACCATGGCAATAAGTCCAGCTGCTGGCTGGCCAGATACAACTGGCCTTGAGCTTTGGAAGGTTCGCCTGTTAAGTCGATGATAAATGACAAGGTATTGGCGGTGACATCAGCCACAGACAGTTCGCCCCAGCCCTGATGGCGTTCACCTTCGTTTTGCCAGGTTAACGCTTTGATTTCCAGCCGGATATCTTCGTTTTGGCTGTTGTTGAACACCAACTGACTATCGAGCACAGAGAAATGTTGCAGTTGCTTAAAAAACAGGTCCTGCAAAGCATCGAAAAGTTGCTGATTGTCTGAAGGCGCAGCTACACCACTGCCTAACCAACGCTGAGCATCCACCCTGTAAGTTAAACCCGTCAGTTCAAAATGAGCTGCACTAAGTTTCATGGTGCGTAAGGAACGCCAGAAATCGAGTCGGACCCCGGTTTCTTTGACGGTCAGTTGAGGTTGAAAGTTGCTGTCTAATACTTCCAGTTGCTGCAAAACCAGCGCAGGTCCAGTGCCCTGCCAACCAGCGGACAAAGCACCAATCCGCACTTCTGTGCCGTATTGCGCTTTGATCCAGTGTTCAATGTCAGTTTTATAACCGGGCGCGTAAGGTAGACCAAAACGTAAAGCCGAGACCAGGGTGGCCATCAACACTACGAAGATAGCAAAAAAGATCCACAGCTTGTGTAAGCAATAAAACCAGGCCTGTTTTACCGTTCGCACTACATCATCACCACGTCAAATTGTTCCTGACCGTATTGAGGTTCAATCACCACACTAATTTGTTTACCAATAAAGACTTCAAGTTCAGCCATGCTGTGAAATTCGTCATTAATTAACGCATCTTTTACTGCGGGAGAGGCATAAACTACAAATTTATCTGCGACATAAGCCCGGTTCACCCGCACTATTTCACGTAAAATTTCGAAACAGACGGTTTCCACTGTTTTTAAACTGCCACGGCCTGCACAGACCGGGCACTCACCACAAAGCACATGTTCCAGACTTTCACGGGTGCGCTTGCGGGTCATCTCAACCAAACCTA
>NZ_JAIWOI010000110.1 GCF_020217005.1 Rheinheimera sp.
GACGACGACGAACCACGCTGGAAATCACCAAAAGTACAAGAGGCTGGCGAGGGGTCAATAACAGCAGTGTTGGCGCCATTACGGGAGCGACCATGCTTGAGGTTTACCGAGGAGTCCAACACTTCATTTGAACTGCCATTCCACAGGGTTTCATCAAATTTCCAGTAGGCATCCGCAGCCGCTGGTTGCGCCGTTGAACACAATGAGGGGGTGACGTAGTCATAAGAACAGTTACCGTATATTGCGCTGTTTGGCCAGTTACCTGTGATATCGCCAAATGAAGTATTTACCGTCACATTACCGTATACATAAGAGTCATCCAGATCCACAGTATGCAAAGCAAAACCAGGTTCCCCGCTGATATTGCCATACACAGTACTGTTATCCAGTTCAACGTTAAATCTGGCCTTAATATCGCCGGTGAATTGTGTGTCGTTAAGATAGACGTTGTTCGGCCCACCCAAAATACTGGCATTGACAGTACTGTTATTAAACTCGATTTTATCGGCAGCACAGCCGCTGCCCAGAGTTGGGGTGGTCTGGATAGTACCAGAGCTCATCGTAGTACTGTTTAACACAATATTATTGCAGCCTGATCTCAAATCCCCGACTATCGACCCACCAGTCACCTGAATACCACTGTGACCGCTGATGCCATTCCCAAAGACGGTACCACTGCCTGAAACTGTATTGGAGGTACTTGTGACTTTGCCATCAACTTCAACATTGGTTAGCACAATATTGCCGTTTGCCGTTACTGTGCCTGCTATATCAGTGTTAGTTGCAGTGATCGCATTGCTAGGCGCTGACACATTGCCCGCCACATCCGCATCGGTCAGCGTGATATTGCCGTTAGTGGACAGAATATTACCATTAAAAATAGTGCCTGTTGCGGTCAGGGTTTGAGCTGTGACTGTGACATTATTATAAACAATGCCTCTGGTCAGACTGATGGAACTGTTGGACGAGGTCAGGTTTGCATAAAATAGGGTATCAGTTGCAACTATACCCGCATTTGCACTGACATTACCGGCTATGGTGGCATTGGTTGACTGGAATGTTCCAGTCACTGAGACTGCGCCCTGCACTACCGTGCCGGTTTGCAGTCGGACATTATTACTCGAGCCGTATATAGAACCATAAAGAGTAGAGCCGGTCAGTCGGGTTTCATTTCCGCCCTGAGCTTCAAGATCTATGGTGTAGCCAGTACCTCCCAGGGTCACATTGGTGAGATTAAAGCCGCTGTAAGATAATATTCTGATATTAGTGTTCGACGTAATAACGTCTCCGGAAGCAACAGCAAAGGGCTGCCCCCAGTTACATATATAAACGTTACCGCTCCAGGTACCCTGATTACCGCTACATAAAGCAGGACGGTTTGGCGAAATCAGGCTGTAGGTGGCTGCATTGACCTGTGAAACTGCAAGCAGCATCACTAAAAAGGACAAAAATCGCAAAAAACTCATTGCCATACTTCCATCTGGATGGTGCGCGAGGTTTGTAACTGGCCAGTACCACAGCTTCCTGTGCTGGTCAGTTGGTAATAAACAGTTTCGGTCACGGCGGCAGTGGCACGCCCGGAGTCGCAACTTAAGGTGTAACTGCAACCCTGAAGTCCATTGGCAGTAAAATTGACTGTTACTTCAGCTTCAGATCCTGTAACACCAATAGGGGCACAATAGCTTGAGGTGGCAGACAACGGAAACAGCTGGCTTAAACCTTGCTCCATACCTGACTGCGCCGCAAAGAATGCTCTGGTCCCTAATACTTCGTAACTCACGCTTTCGGAACTGCCGATCAGCATTTTAGATAACGCAGCCACCAAAATCGTCATCACTACTATGATAAAAATAGCAATAACCAGCGCACTACCTCGCTGTTTATTCCGGTAAGAGACAAAAACATCAGGGCACATTGGGGATATGGATCTCCTGATTAAAAACCAAGCTATCGTTGAAGTCTGATTTGAAGGCCAACCTGATATGCACAACTGCATTACGGGTTAATACCACACTATTTTCATAGCTAAAGGGCGAAGCCGCATTGGAGCTATAAAAAGCCGTATCAATACCTTCAGCCATTAAGACATAGCCAGGCAAAGCTGCGGATGCAACGGACGAGGTGATGCTGCTGCGCTGATAACGCCTGAGTTCGGAACCAACAACACAATACACCACTGGAGCTGTCATAAAATACATACGTTGGCTGGGAGAGTTGGGCACAGTGCCGCTAAAACTGAAAGCAACGTTCAGTATCCTGTTATTGGCAGCATCTACTGTCAAGCCTAAAGTGGAAGCCACTCTTTGTTGCTGATAAATATCTGTGGTCGCGTTGACCGGATAAACCGCCATCAACACTGTGGGAGAGGCGACCAAACCACTCCAACCTGCGGCACTGAATAAACGAATCGGGCTGACCAGATTAGACTCGTAACGACCCGCCTGCAGTAACGGCGCAAACTCTATACATTGACTACTGCCCTCTGTCCAGGTTCGAACACTGTTAGGAACTACGTTACGTAACTCGCGGGTGATACGTTCTACTGCAAAACGACTTTGACTCAATAACTTATCCCGTGCTGCAGCATCGGCATACATCTGAGCTCCTAATCCCAGATAACTTGTGGTCGCCAAAGCCACTATTCCCAGCACAACAATAACCAGGATCAGTTCAATTAAAGTAAAACCCTGATTGCGGCTATGCTTCATTACCAGTTACTCCGGTACGCCGAAAATGCCAGAGCCTCACCAGATGGCGTTGTAATAGTGACAGTGATCCTTTTCACAGCGTCTTGCGGCTGCGCTAAATCGCCGCCAGCGCAAGCAACAGCCACGTTCGCCTGATACCCAAGGTATAAATTATTCAGTGCCAGATTACCTGTGCTACCCACTATATCGCTGCCACTGAGTTGTAACCCGTTAAAGTCGTCAACATCATCATAGCCGGAACGTGTTTCCGCTTCTGCTACATTTACCGTGGGGTCAGAACAAAACGTACTGCAGGAGGCAAAACCTGCCTCCCCACAACGAAACTCACCGCCAGCTCTGTCAGAGTTTTCATCAAAGGAACGCGCCATAATTTCGTTTAATAAACTATGAGCTAATTCAGATGCCCGCACCTGATGCCAGGGATCGGCACTTTTTTTAAAAAGTGGCCCTAAAGCTCCTGTGATGATCACCAAAGCAATCGCAAGCACTACTATGCCAACGATAATTTCAATCAGGGTAAAAGCTGACTGCTGTCTGCGGGTTGAGGAAAAAGACCTGACTAACATGAATGAATATAGCCTTCAGGCTCAATACAAATGCGATAGGTTACTGCATCGGTAATTTCAATGCGCAATCCAGTTGCTATAACAGCGCCAGTACTCGTCACCACACGCCCTAATGCATTGAACCTAAAAACAAAAGGCAGAGTTTGACTTGTACCACCTGTGACTGCGGAGGTATTAAACAGACTTAAACTTAAAGAGCTATTGGCCGGAATGTTAAACTGTAAAGTGGAATTTTGGTCGGCCGCAGCTGTCAGTTGTGTTGTAGTGGTATCAGCATCACAAGGTAAAATATTCGGAAAACCTAATTGGGTTTGGGTCAGGATCAATTGATGGCAAAATGCAGCAGAAGTCTGCTGCATGGCTTGAGTTTGCATACGGCGCAGGACAGAAATGATCTGGTCCTGCGCCGTAATTTCTTCAACACCCGCTTTACCCAAAAAACGTGGTAAAGCTGTTGCCGAGACTATACCAAGCAGCAAAACAACAATTATCAACTCAATCAGGGTAAAACCTGCTGATTTAGATTGCACTGCCTGGTCGCCCCAGCGTTAGACATTATTCACAAGCAGCTGCGTTTTCTACAGTCACTGTAGCTTCGGTTGTAGCAGTAGCTTCAGTGTAACGCACCAGACAATTGCCCGCTCTTAAGTCAGCTAATGAGGCTGCCATTACTACAGTGCTTGCAGTAACAGTTAAAGGGTCAGTCAAAGCCGCACCAGACTGTACATCGTGCACTACAAAATTATCCGGCAAATCAACAATAGCGTTAATGGCGGCGACATCAGCATCAGGAGCGCCAAAAACCACGTCTACACCCGACGCGCAACTGGTGTTTAACGGAGCAACAGGTGTTGCAGAGGTTTCAATAGTAGTGGCGGCGCGGACCGCGTTATCGTCAAAACAAGACAAGGCTGTAGTGTTTTGCGATGATATCAGCGCTTTACCATTCACTAAACTGATAGCAGCTCTGACACTACCCTGAACACCAGATAATACAGAGGCTTTTGCATCACCCTGGAAATTCAAAAAGCGTGGTGCCGCTGTTACAGCTAAAATACCTAAAATTACGATCACTATGATCAGTTCAACCAAGGTGAAACCTTGTTGAGTTTTATTGAAAGTCTTCATACGTTATCCCTCAGTGATTAATTAAATTCTTTGTTAAGGCTTATTCTTAAATACTACGACTGAACCGTTTAATGGATTGTATCTGAATCCATTGTAGCCAGTTTCAGTGCCGTCCGGGTTTGGTAATGCTGTCATGCCAGCCACCTGGTAGTAATAACAAATGTTTGCATTCGCTGCTGCGCCTTCCTGTACATATAAGGTCGCACCTGATGACTGCACATCTGTAATATCAACACCCGCAGCATCCACTATGGAGCTTGGGCCATTTTGCAGAATCAGTTGCAATACTTCCTGACAACGCAAAGCTGTAGTGGCTGTATGACGCGAGTCCGTCAGAGCCGGCGTTGTAGTTAATGGATTGGCCGTTGGGAAACCCAAACTAACACCAGTCCCAACGCCATTACCGTTAATTGCAATTCGAACACCATCAATAGCAACAGTGGTGATGTTCGCTGCTGCTGTGGTGCCATCCAGGCCGTTACCAACAGGACGAGTTTCCACTTCCCATTGGCCACGAACTAAACCTACGGCTGATGCAAAACCACCGGCTATACCATCAATAGAGGCATCTTCCGCCTGCTCTGTGATGTTTAAAAACCGCGGTAATGCAGTTGCTGCCAATAAACCCAAAATTATCACTACAATGATAATTTCGATAATAGTGAAACCTCTTTGCTGTCTCATACTGTTAACCCCATACCTTTATTTGTTAGTTTATCGCTAATTGAATCTATTTTACTCACTATTATCAACTTGTCTTCCATTTTTTTCATTTTACTGATTATTTACTAACCACCCTTGTACGCATTAAGCATATCCCACATAGGCGTGAAGATACCTAAGGCCAAAATCAGCACCATTCCAGAGACAATACAGATCAAAATAGGCTCTATCTTTGCAGTCAGTGCTTTCAAGTCGTATGCCACTTCTCTTTCGTAAAAAGAGGCAACTTCCGTCAACATTTCGTCTATTTGTCCTGTTTCCTCTCCTACAGCTAACATCTGCAACACCAAAGGAGTAAATAACTCACTTTGCACAGCCACCCGCAGCAGGCTTTCACCTCTTTCTATATTTTTCCGCATCTCGCGGATTTTCTCTGACATATATTCATTGTCTACGGCTTCTGCGACTAAGGTGAGTGCGGAAGTCAGTGGCACCCCTGCTCTGAGCATCATGGAAAAACTACGACTAAAACGCCCTAACGTAGCCCGTACTATAATAGAGCCCATCAAAGGTGTTTTGAGTTTCCAGTGACTCCACTGATGGCTGCCCTGGTCAGTTTGTAAATACAACTTTAATGCCCAGACGGCGCCAACCAGCGCGGCCAGCATCAATTCCCAGTAATTGATAAAGAGATTTGAGCTTCCCAGTAAAAAACGGGTGGCCCAGGGTAATTCAGTATGAAATTTTGCAAACATGGCTGAAAACTGCGGTATCACCAGCATATTCATCAGCACCATGGCTACTACAATGGCAAACAACACAAAAGACGGATAGCGGGTCGCTTGCCTGATTTGTTTTTTGGTTTCCAGCTCCTGCTCAAAATAGCCGGAAAGTTGTAAAAAGGATTCGTCTAATCGACCTGTGTTTTCGCCGACATGCACCAATGAGACAACCAGACGGCTGAATATTTTAGGGTGTTGCGCCATAGCCGCAGACAAAGTACGGCCTTTTTCCAATTGCTCTGCCAGATCCAGCAATATGCCATGCAAAGCTTTTGAGCTGGTGCTTTCCGCCAACCCCACAATAGCGCGGATAATAGGAATACCGGCTTTCATCAAGGAATACATCTGGCGGGAAAAGATAATCAGCTCGGTCATGCTGACCCGCTGCCAGGGCCAAACTATGGACTCAGCTGCAGGTTTATCTTCCTGTAGCTGGATTTTAATCGGGATCTGGCTGCGTTTTAGCAGCAGATCTGCTGCCGCCATTTCGCTGCTGGCTTCAATACTGCCGCTTACGGATTGCCCCTGCCTGTCTCTGGCGGTATAGCTAAAAATAGCCATTAACTATGCCCCTGCTCTGTAACCTGAACAGACACAGGTTCTTCCAGCTCAAGGTATTCAGAGACCTTAATCACTTCTTCTATGCTGGTCAGTCCTTGCATTGCATAGTCCAGCGCCATATCGCCCAAAGGACGGAAGCCATCATTATTGCGGGCAGCCATAGCAAAAGCATCGGCGTCTTTACGCCGCAATGCATCCGCCAGCTCGCGGTTCATTACCAGCAATTCAAACACACCTATACGCCCTGAATAGCCGGTATGGTTGCAGTTTTGACAGCCTTCGCCACGCCAGAATAGCTGGTTTGGCGCTATATGCTTATGTTGTAGCCAACTGAGCTCGGAGGAGTCCGGTGTATAGGTCTTTTTGCAGTGCGGACATAAACGTCGTACCAGGCGTTGCGCCAGAATAGCTCTTAACGCACTGGCAACCAAATACTCAGCGGCGCCCATATCAACTAAGCGCAAAGTACTACTGACAGCATCGTTCGTGTGCAAGGTGGATAACACAAGGTGACCTGTTAAAGCACCACGTAAACCAATTTCTGCGGTTTCCTGGTCCCGCATCTCACCGACCATGATGATATCCGGATCCTGACGCAAGCTGGTTCTTAAGACATTACTGAAAGTTAGGCCAATTTTGTGGTTCACCTGCACCTGATTAATACGGGGCAAGCGGTATTCCACCGGGTCTTCCACCGTAATTATTTTATTACCTTCTTTATTCAGCTCGCTGAGCATGCCATAAAGACTGGTGGTTTTACCCGAACCTGTGGGACCTGTCACCAGAATCATACCGTGAGGAGTTTTTAAAATACGACGCAAGCGTTTCAGCAATGCAGGCGGCATACCTGTTTGTTCCATAGTCAACAAACCGGCAGATTGGTCCAGCAAACGCATCACCACAGACTCACCGTACTGCACTGGCATAGTCGACATCCGCACATCAATAGTACGGCCTTTGATTTTGATCTGAAAACGACCATCCTGCGGCAAACGTTTTTCTGAAATATCCAGTTGTGCCATCAGTTTTAACCGCAATACCAGAGCCGGAACTATACTGACTTCCTTCAGAACATTTTCCTGCAGCACACCATCCACACGCTGACGGATCCGCAGTAGTTTTTCATCAGGCTCTATATGAATATCCGAAGCCCGTACCTGCACCGCATCCTCAAAAATGGACTGCAGCAGTTTCACTATAGTGTTGTCGTTATCTGTCGGATCGCTCAAAGCACCAAAGTCCAGTATGTCGGTTTCGGCATATTCTTCTTTGAGCTGGGTGGCAAAACTTTCTATTTGTTTGGTACGACGATACAAACGGTCAAAAGCACTAATCAACTGGCTTTCGCGCACTATCGCAATAGATATTTCTTTAGGCGCCAGCATAGGCGCTATCTGGTCTAATACAGATAAATCTGCCGGGTCACTCATCCCCAGCAACACAGAGCTACCTCTGTCTTCCAGTACTAAAGCGCGGAAACGGCGGGCGTGTACTTCAGGTAATAAGGCAACTGCTTTGGGGTCGATTTGCTGCGAACTGATATCCAGTAAATCTACTTTGAGCTGTTGAGACAAAAACTGCAGCAACTGATCTTCTGTCAGAAACTGCATATCAATTAAGCTACTGCCAAGCTTGCGGCCAGTTTTTTGCTGCTGCGCTAAGGCTTGCTGCAATTGTTGCTCAGTGATGATGCTTTCATGCACCAACAAATCACCAAGCCGCATTTTTAATCTGGGTTTTAACATAAAATCACTCTAACGCCGCAATACGTTTTTTGACATAGTCCAGGCTGCCAGCGGACAACGTCTGGCCATTCACTGTCGCCTGGCGATAAGCCAGCAACGCCTGTGCCGGTTGTTGTAAGGCATCGTAGCTCAAGGCCATACCAAGCCACCAACGCGCCTGATCCGGCTGTTGCCTGGCGAGTTGCTGGAATACCTGCACAGCTTGGGGGTGCTGATTAGTCTTTTGTAATGCCGCGGCTTTTAATGCATAAAAATCAACGTAATTAAAGATGTCTGGTTCATATTGAAGGTAAGAAAGAGCTTTAGCCCAATCCTGTTGCTTTAATGCTAACGCGGCTAAGGCCATGGACAGTTTTGGATCCTGCACACCAGTTGCCAGTGCCTGCTCAAGGATTAGCACAGCGTCCTGATCTTTACGCTGAATTTGAGCCAGTCGCGACAACTCAATATAAGCTTCACTTTCAGCCGGAGCTAATTGCCGTATCTGCTGCCAATACTCAATACTTTGCAGCAGATCCCCTTTGCCTTCGGCTTTCTGAGCTTTTTGTCTGAACAAGTCTTTTTGCTGTTGTGGTGTCAACTGGACTTTTTCAATAGCCAGAGTACGGGGTTTATCCTGAACTTGTGGCTCCTGTTGCCAATCCGTTTCACCACCAGAGTCCGAAGCATCGGTAAAATCGCCACTTTGCTCAAAAGCACTCACCTGCACCTGCTCTGCTGCAGCACTCTGGTTAGCAAACACTTCTTCAGGTTCTGCCAGTACCACCTCGACAACACGCTCTTCAGCCACAGGCTGGCTTGCAAAAGGCTTCAATTCGGTATCAGCAACCTGAGCGCGTTCCACTGATGTAGTTTTGCCAAGCCGAGCGGCTACCTCCGGAGATATCCGATCTGCGACCACATCCTGCAAAGTCACAACCTGCTCTGTTTGTGCCACAGTGGCTGAGCTCTGTGCAGCCTGATTTTTAGCAGCAGGTAGTAATTCATTGATCACCGCCACAGCATCAACAGGTGTTTTTTCAGGTTTCGCAGCAGTGACAGCCGGTTCAGGCTGACCAGAAACATAACTGTTGTACCAAAGTTGTCCGCCCCAACCCGCACATAAAGCCAAGGGCACAGCTCCCCACAACAGCAGATTTGCCTTAGGTTTAGGCTTAAACACCAACCCACTGTGGTTTCTTTGATGTTGCTGCTGATCTAAATCACGCAGCATTTTATTAATCACACTCATAACCACAAACCTCTGAAGTGCCAGGCAGCGGCTGCGGCAGCGATCAATAACACTGTAGCCATAAGTCCTGCGACCAAAGGGCTTACTGCAGACATATGATCTTTCACATCCTCTGTGTCTTTGGCGGCATAACGCAAATGTTTCGTATCAACCTGCAGCTTATCTTCACCAAAAGCCAACATCAGCCCCTTATGACTCAATACGTTCACCAAACGCGGTATGCCTCTGCTGTATTTCCAAATGGCTTTTAACGCACCAGGAGAAAACAGTGGCTGACGCACGCCAGCTATATCAATACGGGTATTAACATAAGCCTGTACTTCCTCGTATGACATGCCGCGCAAATAATAAGAAAAACTTACACGCTGGCGTAATTGACGAAATTTGTAACTGGCCAGACGTTTATCCAGCTCAGGCTGACCAAATAAAACTACTTGCAACAGCTTACGTTGTTCAGTTTCAAGGTTGGTTAACAGCCTTAAAGCTTCCAGCGTATCGTCAGGTAAAGCCTGGGCTTCATCAATGATCAACACTACTCTTTTGCCTTCTGCGGCCAACGCTACCAGACAATGCTGAACTAACTGCACTAATTGCTGATTGTCTATACCATCAGTTT
>NZ_JAIWOI010000111.1 GCF_020217005.1 Rheinheimera sp.
GTTTCAGACCGAGTTCAGTAGCAAAAGCCCAACGTAATTCCAATGGCGATAAATACGGATCCGGAATATAGGCAATTTTCCAGTCATCCGGCGCTTCATTCATCAACTTACGGCACAACATTGTTTTGCCTGTACCCACTTCGCCTGTCACTTTAATAAAACCTTCACCGACATTTAAGGCAGTGGTCAGCACTTGCATGGCTTCATGGTGCTGAGGCAAATTCACATAAAACGCCGTGTTTGGTGTCAGACTAAAAGGGCTTTGCTGTAAACCAAAGTGGCGTAAATACAACATAATCAGTTCTTCGGATACCATTGGTCGATCAAATCGGCAGATTGCTTCAGCTGTTGCTGCATGGCTCCGCTGGACGATACCGTAGGTTTGATCAAAATAATCAGCTCTTTTTTCCGCTCGACTTTGCTGATGCTGGTAAAGAGTTTTCCAAATAAAGGTACGGAACCCAGCACCGGTACTTTGGATTCGTTGTCGCTGATGGTGGATTGCATTAAGCCACCAATCACCACAATTTCTCCATTACGGGCTTTGATAATGGTATCGGACTCACGGATATTGGTTTGAGCTGAAGGCAAAGTATAGGAACTGGTGCCTCCCAGGTTAATGGACTTGCTCAATTCATTGGTCTCTGACACAGACGGATGCACATGTAAAATCACGTCACCATCCACATTAATCTGTGGCGTGACATCCAAAGCTATACCGGAAAAAAATGGTTCCAGCTCCGGAATAGGCACATCTCTGGTAATGCCTGTTCCAGTACCCGTTGTATCTGTCAGGTTAGAGCTACTGTTGACACCAGTGACATAATATTCGTCTGAACCTACTTTGATCACTGCTTTCTGGTTATTAATAGCCGTGACACGGGGGCTAGACAGCACCTGAGCGTTGCCTTGAGTTTCCAGCAGATTAATAACGCCGCTAAAGTCATCGCCTTCAAAACCTATACTGCCTAAACCACCGATTTGAGCGGTAATATTGTTGCCAAGATTAAAGCTGTTATTGCTGAAACTGATGTCCGTTGATCCAATAGTGCCTGCTATTTTGCTCCAGTTAATACCTTGCTGATAATCATCATTCAGAGTGACCTCAATGATTTTCACCTCCAGTATGACCTGACGTTGTAAGCTGGCTTCCGTTTGGCCTAAATAGGCTCTTACGGCTTCTATTTCAGCCGGTAAGCCCCGCACTGTGACTAAGCCCGCCTGCGGACTGACAACCACAGCCCTGTCAGGACCCGAGCCCATCACGCCGGTGATTGCTTCTTTTAAATCTTTCCAGAAATCAGTTTCACTGCTGCTATGTACTGAACTACCGTTACCTTGGCCATTTTGGCTGTTTTGGCCGTTCTGATTCGTACCATTCTGATTGGAGTTATTCTGGTTATTATTCTGACCACTATTCTGGCCGTTATTGTTGGAGTTGCTGCTATTGCCCTGAGACGAGGAAATGCCACCTGCTGTGACAGAAATTGAAGAGCTGCCGGAACGTTGCATCAGCAAATAATTCACCGGAATGGTTTCAGTACGTAAGCCACCTGGCATAATTTTATAAATAGAGCCTTGTTGCTGTATATGATAACCATACAACTGCTCAATAACGGCAAAAGCCTCGTTTAACGTAACCTGTTTTAAATCCAGCGTTATTTGTCCTGTAACCGCAGGATGAATAGCAACACTGTACTCAGTGTCTGCAACCAAAGAAGTGAAAAAGTCCGCGACATCGACATTCGCAGCAGCCACATTAAAGCGCTGTTGGATCAGCTGTGCCTGTTGCATAGGGCTGGTCAGGGCTAACAAATCCTGAGTCACACTATCTGGCACGGCCAATGTGGCCGGTTGTTGCTGGCTTTGTTGTTCAGCCAGGGCAGCTTTGGCCTGTGCAGGAATCTTAGTCTCCTGCATCCCCTGACAAGCAGCTAAACCTAAGCTGATGAAAGCTAACGTGAAGTAGTTTTTGTTAAAATAATTCATTGAGTTTTCATCGCTTTAAACAAATTTAAGGTTAAACGTTCATTTGCTCTCTGTAGCACCACTTGTTGACGATTGATACTCAGGACCTGATAGCCTTCAATTTCATCGCCTTGTTTCACGGATACGCCGTTAATCAAAGCCATATGCTCTCCCTGCACTTGTTTGATCAAACCCAGCCTGAATTTAACATTGGGTTCTGTCACTTCAGTATCTACTTCAGACAGAGCTGCAGCTTCGATCATGGCAGCATCAGGCCTGGTCGGGTCCGATGCCGACTGCGCCGCACAGCTAAGAATCAAACACAGGCTACAGCTTAATATAACTTTCATTGTCACTCACTGTCAGTAAATGCAGGGTCAGCTCTGCATCTGGATATTCTGTCACTTTGTAGTCAATACTTTGCCAGCCTAATGACCAGGACAACGCATCCAGCCGGGTTAACACCTCAGCTAAGGAAAAATAGTCTCCCGTTAAGACCACTACAGTTGAATGCTGGTAAATCACAGCTTTATTGTCGGTACCTTGTTCTGCAAAGGTTAAAGGCACAGGAGGTTTGGCAAGCACAGACTTCATTTTAACTTTATTACTGCTTTTAAGTACGTCCTGTAACACCAGCGCCATACGCTCAGAGCCGATAAAATAACTGGTCAGCTTTGAAATTTGTTGCTGCAACTGCTGTTCCTGGCTACGCAACATGTCCAGCTCTTTTCGAAAATTGCCATCAATATCCACTCCAGCTTGTTGCTGCAAAGAGACTAAAGTTGCCTGTTGTTGCTGCAAAGTGTTGCTGGCACCGAGAATTTGTTGCTCCACTTTTCTCAGATTTTCAAAAGCAGGGATCAAAGATTGAAACATAAACAACCACAGACAGACCAACAGGCTACCTATCAATGCACTGTATTTTTCCCGTTGTTTGAGTGCCTTAAAACGTTCAGACAACTGTTGCCAGGCGCTCATGGTTTAGCCTCCGCCACACCCTCTGTCGGCGAGGAAGAAGTAACCTTAAACACCAGTGCTTCAGTTTTATCCGTTTGCTTTATTTCAAACTGAGAAAAACTATGCCCTTTAAAAAATGCCGTATCACTTAAACGACTCAGCCATTTAGGTAACAATTCAGCCTGAGTGACATAACCACTAAACTGGCTAGATGTTGCATTTAAACTAAAGCTACTCAGCCAGAAACCATCTGGGTCTATGTTCGCAAGATACTGAAATACCGGAGAATATTGCACTGAAGTCTTACGTTGTTCATTTTGTACAAATAGCAGCAACTTTTGTTTCTGCGCAATGATCTGGTTCAGCTCAGTGCGCTGCTTTACCAGTTCAGGTGCAGGTTGGCGGTTACCGAGAGTCTGTTGTAACTGGGCTAATTCCTGAGTTTGTGTTTTGACTTGCTGTTGCAAAGCTGCAAGTTGTTTTTGTTTTGATTCAGTGTGCATAGTCAAAACAAAACCTGCCAACAACAGAACAGCACAAAGGCCTAAGGTACTGCTGACTAACAGCTTTAAACTGATTTTTTCTTTAACCGGCTGTAAGGCCGTCACATAGAGATTAACCCGCAGCTTCAAGGTTTACCTCCATTTGTGCACAAAGAGGTTCAATAGCGCCAGCCAACGCCAGCCAATACTGACCAAACTGTTCGGCTGATATCTGCACTCTGATGTCTTTGGCGGATACAGCAAATACCTGAGAAAAACCATTCTGTATAAACAATTGCACTATGTCAGCCTGATTCGAGTTGGCTAAAAGCAATGCAATTTCCCGGACAGGAGCCTGTTTCAACTGACCTTCGAAGTAATCAATAGACCTTTGCAGCTCCAGCAATAAATTATCAAACACACCTTGCTGTAATTCGTCCACACTGAACTGGTCCAGACGATTAAATCCCCGCAGGCGTCTGGAGAAACACAAATGGCCCTGCTGCATGATTTGTACCGCCAAATCCTGTCCCGGCTGGTGCGACACCAGCATCATGGCTTGTTCTTTAACAGGTAATAAATTTCTGGCCAACCATTCTTCCGGCTGGATCCCAACTAAATTCAGTTTATTTTGTACGAACAAGGCAACTATATCCGCCAACCAGCTTTTGGAACTGACAACGACATTCACTTTGACGCCCTGCATTTGATTCTGTAAAGGCAAATCCAGATAGTCCAGCACCATATCATCATCAGGCAAGGTGACTAAGTCTTTAATAGTCCAGGGTAAAGCCAGCGATATTTCTTCATCCGGCACAGCAGGTTTATCGATCTGCAAAACCATATAACGTTCAGGTGGTATAACTAAAGTGCATTGACACTCAGCAGGTATTTTTGCCGCCAGGCTTTTAAATGCGGCTGATAGTTGCACCAGTGAACTGAATTGCTCATGGAAGACCTGCTCGACCTTTTGTGCGGTTTCGGATTGCTGACCGACCACGACAAGCTTTAGACTATTGGCCGACAAATGAAACCCGGCGAAGGAAGTGCCAGGTTTTTTAGTGAATTTAAGATGCGCCAATAGCTTTGTTAACATAAGGGAAAATACTGCCTACTGTTCTTTCTTATAGTATTGTAACGCCAAATTAGCATGAAAACGATAAAAATGATAAAAAATTCGTTCCAAATTTACAATTTATTATGAAAATAAATACAGCACCACACTGGCAAAAGGTTTCACATCCTCTTCTGTCGCAGCATCAGACCGAACTCTGGGTGCGTTATACGCCCTCCGACAACCCCGATATATCCGGCAACAAGTTACTGAAACTAAAATACCAGCTGGAGCTGGCGCTGCAACAAAAATATCAGGGCTTGTTAACTTTTGGCGGTGCCTTTTCTAATCATCTACTGGCGACTGCGGCAGCTGCTGCCGAAAATAACCTGAAAAGCCTGGGTATAGTTCGTGGTGAAGAAGCTGACAAAGGCAATCCTACTTTAGCCATGTGTCAGTCATATGGCATGCAACTGCTCCCTGTTAGCCGCAGTTTTTATCAACGACGCCATCTTCAGGACAGCATACAACAGTTAAGTCGTGAGTATCCTGGCTACCTGATTATTCCTGAAGGCGGTACTTGTGAAGCGGCAGTCAGAGGGGTAAGTGAACTTGATTTGCGCCATACACCCAATGGCCCCGCCTCTATGCTCCTTTGCGCTGTTGGCAGCGGCGGCACTATAGCCGGTTTAATCCAGGGCGCAGCGAATACAGCTGTTATAGGTATTGCAGTAGTAAAAGATCAACAACTGCCAGACAAAATCAACGCCTTGTTACCAGCGTCGTCGCAGAGATCAAATTGGAGATTAGTGCAGGCATTGCACCAGCCGGCTTATGGCCGCTTTGACCAGAAACTCTGGCAGTTTTGTCAGTCTTTCGCCGGGCAGGGCTTAGAGTTAGAGCCTATTTATACAGGTAAAGCTTTGTATTCAGTGTTTGAACTAATCAGAAGAGGTGATATTCCTCAAGGCAGCCGCCTGAGCTTTTATCACACCGGAGGTCTGCAAGCCCTCAAAGGACTCGCTTACCGGGGCCTTATTCCGACAGCTGGTTTTGAGCGATAAGCCTCGCCAGCGGCTGACTAAAGTAGTACCCCTGAGCCCCAGTCACCCCCAGTTTTTTCAGACATTGCCATTCCTGATCCTGTTCTACACCTGTTGCTATCACTTTAATATCTTTGCCAATACAAGATGCCAGTAAACCCCGGATAAAAAGTTGCTGTTCCAGCTGTTGATCGATCCCCCGTATTACTGCTGGGTGAATTTTTAACATACGCACAGGTAATTCATCTGTATAGGGCGTGGCATCTAAACTTAAACCTACATGATCTACGATCAGTTCAAAGCCCCACTGCTGTAGTTGCAGCAGCTTTGGTTTCAGACTTTTGTATTGTTTGATTAAATGGTGTTCATGAAACTCAAGAGCCAAATGTTTGGCGACAATGGCGCCAAGGCTCAGCTGTTGTTGCAACCAATGCCACCAGGCATCATCCAACAAAGACTGGGTATTTAAGTTCACGCTGCAACGGCAATACTCCAATGCCTCAGTTTCACTCAGTCTGGCCACTTTGAGCAGCACATACTGGTCAATAGCACTGACTAAACCACAGTTCGCAGCCATAGGTAAAAACAGTGCGGCCGCCAATTTATCGCCATCACTGCTGGCAAGCCGCACCAGCACTTCATGCTGCAGCACATCATTGTCTTGCCAGGAAAAAACCGGCTGGAAACTCAGCATAAAACGATTTTCTTTCAGTGCATTATGCAATTCAGTCCGCCACCAGACCGAGCCTTTAATTTTAGGCTTTTGCGGATCATTAAAACCATAAGCCGCATTTGGCCCCTGTAACTGCGCGGTTTTTAATGCCATATCAGCTTCGGCCATCAGTTGATAGGAACTTTGTCCTTGCTGATACAACACAAAACCTATGTGGATCAGATCAAAATCCTGACAGTCTTCAAAGAAATTCGCCTGACTCAATACATGGGCCATCCGGTCCCCTAACTGCTCAGCCTCTTTTCCACTGAGACCAGGCACTAATAACACCAGATCATTGTCAGCCAGTCGCGCCAGCACTGCGTCAGGCCAGGCTGAAACCAGTTCGGCAATAAGCTCAACACAACCTCTTAAACGTTGTAATTTAACCAAAACAGAGAGTGCAGGTTCAGGATGTGATAACTGCACTAAAAATACTGCACCGCTGGCCACTTCTGTGCTTTCTGTCAGATAGTGATTAAGGCGACTTTCAAAAAACACTCTGTTGCCTATAGCAAGCTCATGATCGACCAGGCCTTGTACCCGCACCAATTGACGGATTTCACTATCACGTTTTTGCCAGTTTTGTAGCTTGAGCAGCACCCTTTGTAGTTGAGTCGCAGGGTTAGTACCGGCATGGAAAGGTAACTCCAGATGACTAAGCAATAGCTGAATTTGTAACTCAAGTTGCTGCAACTCTTGCTTAAATTGCCGCTGGTAAGAGTGGATCCAAAATAGCCAGCCCAACCAGAGGGCAAAAGGCAGATTAAGCAGGACGTAATATTGCATAGTCCAGCTTTGCGCCAATTCTGGTGACAAATGCAGAACCGGATTCGAACCGTCCAAAGCGATGAAGTCAGCCGCCTTGGCTGGAGGGCTATCCAGAAGTCTGAACTGACCTTGCTCGCTGATTAACCAGGATTGTTGCACCAGAGGCTGCAGTTGCAGCCATTGTTGCCATTGCCGCTGATGATGCTGCAGTTGTAACTGCCCAATGCCGTAAAAACTGATATTGACCAGCACAACCACCAGAACGCTCAACACAAGTTGCCATTGACGTTTTTTCTGCACTATCTGACTTAACCACATCACAACTCCTTTTGCCTGAGGCAACGAATGCTTTAAGTGTGAGTCAAATTTAGCTTTTATGCAGATTTTTTTGTTGCTATTCAGCACTCAAGCCAGGTACCAGACAAAAAGACCATGACTTTGGTATAGTGAAGTCAAATCATTAGAAAGAAAACAGGACAACAAGATGGAATGGCAAGTTGCAGGCTTTAGTCAGTTGGATTCGTATACTGTTTACGCCATGCTGCAATTAAGGGTGGATGTATTTGTGGTTGAACAAAACTGCCCTTACCCTGAATTGGATAATAAAGACTTACATCCGCAAACCCGGCATATTCTGCTGAAAAAGGGTGACAAAATCCTGGCTTATGCCCGGGTGTTAGCACCCGGGGTCAGTTATGAAAACAGCCCGGCTTTAGGCCGTATTTGTGTATCTCAAACAGCACGCCGGCTGGCTTTGGGCAGGGGGCTGGTCGATAAAGCTCTGGCTGTCGCCAGCAGTTGTTGGCCTGATATGGAGATCCGTATATCAGCCCAATGTTACCTGCAACGTTTTTATGAATCTTTTGGCTTTGTGGCCTGCAGCGAATCTTATCTGGAAGACGACATTCCGCATTTGGAAATGGTGCGTCCAGCCACGCCTTTGCATACAGAAACTGTTTAGAAGCATAGTCCTGTGCCCTGTTTTTTCTCAGGGTGCAGAACTAAGCGTCAGTACCATATAACTGCTCTGCACGATTAAACAGCACCCAGCTGGTCAGGATATATTTGTCATTCGATATTGGCACGCAACCTCTGTGGGTATGAGTAAAGTATGCGGGAGCTATCACCATTCGTCCTGCTTTGGGTTCAATAGCCTTATTCTGATAATAGAACTCAGTCTGGCCGCCTTCTGCCACATCGTTTAAGTAAAACATGAACAACAAGGTGCGGTGCAAAGGCTCGTTATTGGGCAGTTGTGGGTAAACCTCAGAATGCCAATAACCATAATTACCTCTGCCTTGCTGGTACTTTTGCATCTGGATAGGACCAAGCCTGTACAAAGTGCGCATAAAGTTATCGGCCTGAGGAGCGCCCAATTGTTGGTAGTTCTGTGCAGTAATAGACACCATGCGTTGCTCCGTCGGGTGAGCGACCGTCATACTAACAGGCCCGATCAGTGCAAAGTGATACTTTTTAAAATACTCGGCCACGTAACTGGTGGTGTATTTAGTGATTTGATGTAAGGCTGCCTGGTAGTCCTGATACTGGTTCAGGTAGAGATCGGTGCTTAGCTTTTTACTAGGATCGACACCACCGCCGGTGCGGCCCGCTACTTTGTGTGAGCTTTGCTCAAACATCAGTATCAGTTGCTGACAAAAGTCTTGTGGTAAGACATCATCGTACACTTCAATAAAATCATTCATAGTTTCAGGGTATTGTTATGTTTAAAGAAATCATTCAGCCGCGTTTTAATGAAACGGATGCTCTGGGTCATATCAACAATACAGTGCTGACGATGTGGTTTGAAGGGGCAAGGGATCCTATTTTCAAATTATTTACACCTGATCTTGATACCAAACAGTGGCGGTTAATACTGGCCAGCATCAGTGTGCAATTTAAAGCAGAGCTGTTTTATGGCCGTCCTGTTGAATTACGCACTGGTATCAGTAAGGTGGGCAATAGCTCCTTTGAAGTGCTGCAGCAAGCTTGGCAAAACGGCCAGTGTTGTGCTGAAGGTACAGCTGTATTGGTGCACTATGACTTTATTGCCAAACAAAAAAAGTTGCTAAGCGCAGAACAAAAAGCAGCCTTAAGCCAACATCTGCTTTCAGCCAGCTAATCTGGGAGTTGGTCGCGTGGCACTGGCAATTTGGCCTTTGGCTGATTAGTTTGAATGCTCCTGTATTTGAGAGAACTAACCACAATGAAAAAACTTCTGCTCTGCAGCCTGATTGCTATATCGCCACAACTGATGGCGTACGACCGTATTACCGGTGCTGATTTTGCCAGCCGCTCTGAAGTCATAGCACCTCACGCGATGGCCGCCACTAGTCAGCCATTAGCCACCCAAATTGCCCTGGACATTATGAAACAAGGCGGCACAGCGGTAGACGCTGCTATAGCTGCTAATGCAGCTTTAGGTTTAATGGAACCCACAGGGAATGGTATAGGTGGCGATTTGTATGCCATTATCTGGGACGGTAAAACCAATAAAATCTATGGCTTAAATGCCTCTGGCCGTTCGCCTAAAGGTTTAAGCTACAAGCAATTAGCGAAAGAGCTGAAAAAGCTTGGCCGTGAAGATTTGCCGCCTTATGGCATGTTGCCCATTAGCGTACCTGGTGCTGTAGACGGTTGGTTTGAAATGCACCAGAAGTTTGGCAAATTGCCTATGACACAAATTTTGCAGCCTGCCATTAGTTATGCTGAACAAGGTTTCCCTGTCAGTGAACTGATAGCGTATTACTGGGACAGATCTGTGCCCAAGTTAAAAGACCAGCCTGGTGATTTTGTCGGTACTTTTACTATCAATGGTAAAGCGCCGGCCAAAGGCGAGATGTTTAAAAACCCGGATTTAGCTGCCACTTATAAAGCTATAGCGACAGGCGGTCGAGATGCCTTTTACAAAGGTGATATTGCCAAAAGTATCGATGGCTTTATGAAAGCCAACGGTGGCTACCTGCGCTATGAAGATTTTGCCAGTCACAAATCGGACTGGGTAGAACCTGTATCG
>NZ_JAIWOI010000112.1 GCF_020217005.1 Rheinheimera sp.
GTAAACTACCGTGGTTATGATGTCTGGGAATTACCACCAAATGGCCAGGGCATAGCCGCCTTGCAGATGCTGCAAATTCTGAAAAACTTCGACTTAAAAGCCATGGGCTACAACAGTGTTGACAGTATTCACACTCTGGTAGAAGCAAAAAAGCTAGCCTTTGAAGACAGAGCCAAGTTTTATGCGGATACCGATTTTAACAAGTTACCCATCAAAGGGCTTATTTCTGAGGCCTACGGTAAAGAACGCGCTAAGCTGATTGGCGCTAATGCAGCCCAGCGTGTCGATGCAGGTAATCCGGCCGCCTATGAAGGCGACACCATTTATATGACCACAGCCGACAAAGACGGCACTATGGTGTCGCTGATCCAAAGTAACTACCGCGGTATGGGTTCAGGTGTAGTAGCGCCAGGTACAGGTTTTGGTTTCCAGGACAGAGGCCAGATGTTCTCCATGGACCCAAAACATGCCAATGCCTATGAGCCAGGTAAAAGACCTTTCCAGACTATTATTCCAGCCTTCATCAGTAAAGATGGCAAACCTTTAACCAGCTTTGGCGTGATGGGTGGCGCTATGCAACCTCAGGGTCATGTGCAGATAGTGGTGAATATGATCGACTACGGCATGAATCTGCAGGAAGCGGGAGACGCAGCGCGCTGGCAACATCTGGGCAGCACTGAACCTACGGACTCGCAAGCTGCTTACTTAACCAATGGCGGTTATCTGCAATTGGAAAAAGGTGTGCCTTATGAAACAGCTCGTGAGCTGATGAAAAAAGGCCATGATGTGCGTTACGCTTTGGGTGAATTTGGTGGCTATCAGGCCATTATGAAAGACCCAAAAACCGGCGTTTATTACGGCGCTTCAGAATCCCGTAAAGACGGTCAGGCGGCAGGGTATTAATCTTTAAAATGGGGTCAGATCACATTGTTAACAGTTAACAATGTGATCTGACCCCAATTTTATTTTAGCAACTGCTTTAGTGTTTCTTCTCTCTGCTGCGGGCTTAACTGCTGTACCACTGTGCCGTCGGCTCGTATTTGTTTCAGCTGATCGCCCAACAGGATATCCCGGCCTTGTTCGTGGTGTTTAATCACCAATAACTTCTGCACAAAAATCGTATCCGGATGAGTGCTATTCAGATAGTTGGCTGGCATAAAATCCACCCACTCACTCGCATAAGGCTCAAAACCAAACTGGCTGAGCCATTGACCATCGACCCAGGCTTGCACCACATAAGCCCCACTTGGCTCTGTAGTTAAACGGAATTGATCAAAGTCCTGCTGCTGCACTTGTTCTAACGAGGATAGAGCTATAGGAGCACGAATACCGTAGCTGCCAAATCCTAAATCACAGATCCACTGCTCACCATCAGCTTCCACCAATAACACCATATGGGTTTTAGGCCGGCGCACCGGATAAAACATTGGGCGACAGGCAATAAACTTGTAGCTAAAACCCAGAGCTTGCAAAGCCATCGCAAAAAGGCCATTGACCTCATAACAATAACCACCACGACCCTGGCCTACTATTTTATCGACTATCTGCTCTGGGACTAAGGAGACAATTTTACCTGCCTGTACATCCAGGTTTTCAAAGGCAACCCTAAAGAGCTGAGCACGCATCAGCCTGGTTAAGGTTTCAGCATTAAGCTCGAAAGACCCTGCATAACCAATACGTTTCAGGTAAGACTCTAACTGGAAATTTTCTGCATACATAAAGCGTTGACCTGTTTAATTAATGAGTAGCTTGGGCAGCTTTATCCTGCACTAAAATCCAGGGGGAAATCACCACAGCCCAAAGTTCAGTCTTCTGCTCAACCCATAGCTGGGCCTGACTATCGTTCACTCTGTCGACTAAACCCGACTGCAACCAATTCTGCACTGCAGTTTTATCATCCTGACTAAAAGCAAAAGCTACATCCACTAAATCCAATTGTGCAGAGACCTGAACTACAGAGCCAGCAGCATAAAACTTCTGCAGCTCAAGCCAGTTGATTCGGGCTGTTTCGCTGATGATTTTGGCTTTCAGTACTTCGGGTTCTACGTCAAAATTTTCGTGCATCGTTTTATCTCTCGGGGTCAGATCACATTGTTCGCTGCTAACAATGTGCTCTGACCCCATTTTCAGTTATTCCAATTCGTCACTTTGCTCTGACACCTGAGCAGCGCTGAGTTCATGTTTTTTAAGTAGTTTGTGAAAATCTGTTCTGTTGCGCCCGGCCAATTCGGCAGCGCGGGTGACATTACCTTCAGCCATTTTTAATACCCTGATTAAATACTGGCGTTCAAACTGGTCACGGGCTTCACTTAAAGTCGGCCAGAAGCTGCGATTTTGTGACAGGGCCTGCTCAACTAACGCCACACTCAACACAGGGCTTTGAGTTAAAGCCACACATTGCTCAACCACGTTGACCAATTGCCGCACATTACCCGGCCACTGGGCAGTCACCAGTGCTTGCATGGCATCTTCAGAAAAACGGTTCACCTGTACGCCATGGCGTTCGGCATTTTGTTGCAGCACATGACGGGCTAACAATGGAATGTCTTCCGCCCGTTCTCTTAAAGTTGGCAGTTGCAAATTCACTACATTTAAACGGTAATACAAGTCTTCGCGGAAACTTTGTTCCTGCATCGCCTGTTTTAAGTCGCGATGGGTCGCCGACAGCACCCGCACATCAATAGGGATAGTTTTAGTGCTCCCTACAGGGCGTATTTGCCGCTCCTGCAAAGCCCGCAACAACTTTACCTGCAAAGGCATCGGCATATCACCAATTTCGTCGAGGAATAAAGTACCGCCGTCTGCTTCGCGGAATAAACCTAAGTGTTCATTCACGGCGCCGGTAAAGGCACCTTTGGTGTGACCAAACAATTCGGACTCTAATAAATGCTCAGGCAAAGCGCCGCAGTTAATAGCGACAAAATGACCTTTAGCCCTGGGGCTTGCTTTGTGAATAGCCTTGGCCAGCATTTCTTTGCCAGTACCGCTGGCACCTGTGATGAGCACACTGACATCCCGCTGCGCTACTCTGTAGGCCTGATCCAGCACCTGCTCCATCACTTTACTGCGGGTAATGATGTCGGCACGCCATTCGTCTTTACTTGGCACATGGGACTGATGCACGGCCTGAGCTAAAATATCGCGTAAGTCATTGTTGTTGAGCGGTTTAGTTAAAAAACCAAAAACACCACGCTGAGTCGCAGCTACAGCCTCTGGGATAGAGCCATGGGCTGTCATCAGCACCACTGGCAAACCGGGATGGCGTTTGGCAATTTCGTCAAACAAGGCCATACCGTCTAAACCCGGCATCCGTAAATCACTCAGCACCACATCAACTTTATTTTTACCCAGCAACACCAGCGCTGTTTCAGCACAATCTGCGCTGATCACCTGATAACCTTCACCTTCGAGTCTTAAGGTCAGTAAACGTAATAAGCTGGGATCATCATCCACCAGCAATAACCGGGCGCCATTGCTCATGCTTAGTTACCTGTCTGGTTTAATTTGGCTTCAATTTGCGTCAACGCATCTATTTTCTTTTGTAAGTCTTTGCTTTGCCGACGCAGTCTATCCAGCTGTTCTTGCTGCTGCGCATTTAATCGTGACAAAGCTGTGACTGCAGATTCACTTTCCAGCAATTTCTGGTTATAAGCTAAATCCCAGCGCAATAAATCGGCTAAACCTTTAGGTAAGGTGGTCAGTTTGTCATTCAATTGAGTCTGAGCAGCAAAACGCACAGCGTAAGGACTGTCTGGATGCAGCTTAATTAATAAGGTTTGTAAGGTCGTGACGGCACTGGATTTAAAGCTGCGCAACAATAAGTCGCGCTCGGCCACAGGCATCAGCAAGAGTTGAGCACGAAAGTCTCTCCATGCCTGCAAGGTCAGAGCATCGTCTGCAATAGCTAATTCAGCCTTTACCGGTTTAGGTGGCTCCACCAATTGAGTTTGAGCAGGTTCGACTTTTGGTAATGTTTTATTCACTACAGGCACTACAGGTTTCACCCCCTGACAGGCTGTTAATGCCAAACAAAAACCAAGACTTAACCAAAGTTTCATACCGCATCCTCAACTAAAGGCAAACGCACCTGAATACAGACATCGGCGTAACCGACGTCAATAATTTCTGCCAGACCCCCTAATAAACGGGCACAGTCAGCGACTATAGATAAACCTAAACCTGAACCTTGTACCGCATCAAACCGGGGAGCTTTGCCGCGCTGGAAAGGTTCAAATAATTTAGCCCGCAATTCAGCAGGAATAGGAGTGCCATTATTGGCCACGTCCAACAGCATAAACTTATCATGCTGACGCAAATTGACCCAGACATTACTGCCTTCAGCACCGTACGCCTGAGCATTGTTAATCAGGTTATCCAGAATACGGCGGAACAACATAGAATCGGTGTAAATTCGCGGCAACTGACAATCCAGCACAATGTTTTGCTCACGTTGCTGTAAGGATAAAGCATGGTCATTAAAGCAATTTTGCAATAAAGTTTCGCTGTCGTGCCAGCCAAACTCTGGCTTGGCTTGCTGCAACAACTTGTTGTAATCCAGCAGTTGTTCCGTCAGTACACTGAGTCGATCAGCACTGCCATTCAGTAAACTGACCACTTCCATTTGCTGCGGATTTAATGGCCCAACCAACTGCTCACTCAGCAGTGCGCAACCTTCACGGATACTGGATAAAGGTGTTTTAAGTTCGTGCGAAGCATGGCGCAATAAAATCAGCCGCAAAGCTTCCAGTTGCTGTAAACGTGACGCTAACCAGCGTAGTTGTTCACCAAGCTCCGTCAGTTCACGTGGACCATCCACTTTATCATGTGGGAAATGGTGGCTGGCCTGTCCTATAGAACGGATCATAGTGTCGAGCATTTTCACCGGCGCAGTAATACGGGCAGATGCCCACAGCACCATTAATAAGGTCAATACCACTAAAGCTACAGTTTGCCAGGCTAAATGACTTTGCGCTTCTTCGGCATAGACTTGCTGCTGCTGTAATCGTTGTTCCAGCAAAGCCCAGATCACTTGAGTCAGTTGCACCTGCTGCTGGCGGATTTTTTGCAGAATAGGACTCAGTTCTTCATTACTTTCATGGAGGTAGCTGTCGAGCAAAAGTTCCAGTTGCTGTTGTTGTTGTGCGCAAAGCACAGGCTGAGACAGATTCAGACAGACAGAACCCAGATTCTGCTGATAGTTATTTAAATGAGTGGCCGCAAGTTGCGACAAGGCATCAGTTTTCAAAATACTGAACTGCAATACAGAACGCTCAATGTCATTGACCAGCTTCTGCATATTTTCAGCGCGACGCACATTAGCCACCGAGCTTTCAGCTTCGGCTATGGCATAACGGCTGACATCAGACAAAGCACTATGACTTTGCCACAACAAAACGCCCAGTGGGATCAAGGCCATAAAAAAGCTGAGTAAAACAAACTGCCGCAAGGAAGCAGGCTGAACAGGCATTCGCATCAGGACAGGGTTCCACGAAAAATCAGGCGCTTATCATAACGGATTTACAGAAGAGCATATAAATAAAAAAACCGGTCAGAGACCGGTTTTTTTATTTATACAGCAACTAATTAGTTAGTGGCTTGTTCCAGCGCAACTGCAGTGCGTGCTTTACGTACTTTAGCAGCAGTGCGGGCATAAGCATCAGCGGCTTGAACACGCTCTAACTCTAAAACTGCATTGCCGTTTAAATCAATTTTGCGCATGTAGGTTACAAATACAAAAGCGTTAACCATGAAGAATGCGATAGCTGCGATTAAAAATAAGTCCATAATTCACCCCGTCTTTACTACTGTTCATTTCAGCGTTTTGCTGAGCCTGCCGGTAAATTAGGTAAGAGTAACAACATCGTACCTCTTACCTAATTTACCGTTACGAACTAATAAATGCAGAGTCCGTGCCAAGTTTTAAGATTAATTTTTAATCTTTAAATATCAACAAGTTAGATTAAATTAATTTCTTTTCCGGCAGAAACTGAACAGAAACTCCAAAAGATCTGTCGCTAATTAGCAACAGCAAAATAGAACTTAAAATAATGTTTATATATTTCAACAACTTAGCATGTATGCTTTTTGCGACACTTTTATCAGCATTTATTAAGAAGATATAATTTAATTAAATTTCAATAACTTATAAAAATAAAAAATGCAGATTCTAGAGTGAAATGGGGTAAATACGCGGAGTGTTTGATTCGGCTCGAGTAAAATCAAATTTGGGATTTAATTTTACTCGAGCCGCATGAAGCAACTTAGTTAATAAAGCCGTATTTTTGCGCGACTTTATCGAAGTACTCTAAACATTGTTTAGCGTACTGACGCTTCTCTACATAGCTGCCCGGAAAAAAGCTTTTCTTAAAACCGTAGGCCACCATATCTTTTAGGCGCTTCAGCGGAATATCAAAATTATCCAAAGCCAGTTTGTATTCGCGGCTGACTGTCGTGTTCGACACCAATCTGTTGTCGGTGCAAATCACAGTGACAATACGGTGATCGAGCATATCGCCGAGCTTATGCGCTTTGATGTCGCTGATGCCCGGATTGGTTTGCAGGTTGCTGGTTAAACAGACTTCAATAGCAATACGTTTGTCGGCTATATAAGAGGCCAGCTCACGAATATACTTTTGTTTATCTTTGATGGACGGGTCCTGGATCATCTCTGGCACAAACAAGGAATAGCCGTGGCCTATACGGTCGGCATAACATTCGGTAATGGCCTCAAACACACTTTCAGCGCCATAAGCTTCACCGGCGTGTAAGGTTTTCAGTAAAAAATGCTGATGGGCAAACTCATAAACTTCTTTAAATTTGCTGGCCGGATAACCAGATTCCTGCCCTGCCAAATCCAAAGCCACTATTGGAATTCCTGCTTCATCCCGCAGTCTTACACTAGCCCGCACTAATTCCATAGCCGCCAGCTTAATCACTTCAATAGGACTGAAATCGCGCATCAGTTGGAACAGGTTGGTGTAATAAGGAGAAAAGCCTTTGTCGCCAAACATCCGCATGGCGCAGTTGATAATACCGTAAGCAAAAGGTGGTTTGTCGCCACTCAGAATTGCAGCCTGGCTATTGTATTCGTTTTGAGCTCTTTTCAGACCATTGTTAACTGCATGCATCACCCGGTCAAAATCTATACCGCATGGCAAGTCAATTAATAACTGAGGAGCAAAACGTACTTCAATATAATTTACGCCTTCAAGCTGGTTGTCTATGGCCAACTCATAGGCAGCACGTTCGAGGTTGTCCATATCGCGCAATACAGCACAAGTGTATTGGAAACAGTGCAGGTATTCGCCCAGATTTTTATAACTGTCTTTAAATACCAGTTCTTTTAAGCCTTCCACTGTCTGGCTTGGCAGTGTCACGCCAGCTTTAGCAGCCATCTCAATCAGACTGTCTAAGCGTAAGCTGCCATCTAAATGCAAATGCAGATCGGATTTTGGCATTTCTTTAATGAAATCAAGAGAGTAAAAATGCATAACAGAATAAACCTGCAAAATAAGCAAAGTGTTTTAGTTATAGCAGTTAAGTAGCAGAACAGGAATTTAAAAGGGGATCTATACGGAGTAACAGAAGAGAAATGGTGCCCGGGGCCGGACTTGAACCGGCACGCCCTTTCGAGCGAGGGATTTTAAATCCCTTGTGTCTACCGATTTCACCACCCGGGCATGAGCAGAGCGTGTTTGACAACACTGGCAGAACGGGGCGCATTTTATGCTGAATAACTGGCGTTCGTCATGTGTTTTTCATAAAAAAACTTAAAAAATGCATCAACCGCCTATTTTTTCAGCAAAAACAACTCTGTTTAGTCGGCGTTGACGCAAAAATCATCAGCCCTGTCACTCTGCGGTTATAAAAATACTTAGATATTTAGCCGTCTATACTGTTGCAATGCAAAAAATGCCGTGATATTACTAATAACAGTTGTACAAATTAAACCCAACGAAGAATCAGGCAACAATGAATTTAAACCAGCGTTTCGCTAACCTGCTCACTCTCCTCGTGCTCCTCAACAGGCCACGGGGCTTTGTGCATTGGTAAAACGACTGTACCAGTAAACCAAAAACCCCGTGCCACAGGCCGGGGTTTTTTGTTTTAACCAAGGCCACCAAAACGGGTTTTAATCAATCAATGAGGAAAATGTGATGAGTGGTCAGGACAAAATCTGGATTTTTGATACCACCTTAAGAGACGGCGAACAGGCATTGCGTGCCAGTTTAAGCCATAAGCAAAAAATTCAGCTGGCTCATGCCATTGCCCGCTTAAATGTCGATGTAATGGAAGTGGGTTTCCCTGTGTCATCACCAGGTGACTTTGAGTCTGTGCAAAGCATAGCCACTCAGGTGAAAGGCCCCATTATTTGTGGTTTGGCCCGTGCTGTCAGCGCTGACATTGAAGCTTGTGGTCAGGCATTAGCTAATGCTGAGCGTCGCCGTATTCATACTTTTATCGCGACTTCCCCACTGCATTTACAGTACAAATTACGCCGCACTTTGGAGCAAGCCACTGAACAGGCTGTTGCTGCTATTCAGTTGGCGCGTCGTTACACGGACGATGTTGAGTTCTCCTGTGAAGATGCAGGCCGCACTCCTATTGATGATTTATGCCGTATCGTCGAAGCTGCTATTAAGGCTGGCGCCCGCACTATTAATATTCCGGACACTGTGGGTTACACCATTCCCAATGAATTTGCCCGCATCATTACGGACCTGCGCAATAAAGTGCCAAATATCGATCAGGCCATTTTAAGTGTGCACTGCCATAACGATTTAGGTTTGGCTGTGGCGAATAGCATCACTGCAGTTCAGGCCGGTGCGCGCCAGATTGAATGTACGGTCAACGGTATTGGTGAGCGTGCCGGTAACTGTTCATTAGAAGAAGTGGCGATGATTATCAAAACCCGCCCGGACATTCTGCCGTTTTACACCGACATTAAAAGCACTGAAATTTATCGCAGCAGCCATTTGGTCAGCCAGATTTGCCATATGCCGATTCAGCCAAACAAAGCTATTGTCGGCGAAAACGCTTTTGCCCACTCCTCAGGTATCCACCAGGATGGCGTATTAAAGGCGCAAAACACCTACGAAATTATGTCCCCTGAGCAAGTCGGTATTCGCCAGAACGAATTAAACCTGACGTCCCGCTCTGGCCGCGCTGTGATCCAGCATCGTTTAAGCGAAATGGGCTACACCCAGGACGATTACAACTTAGATGAAATCTACAAAGCTTTTGTCACTTTAGCCGACCAAAAAGGCCGTGTCTTTGATTACGACTTAGAAGCGCTGGTGTTTTTCCAGAACTTACAAGACACCAACGAGCCGTACAAACTGGAGTTTTTAAGCTCTTCCACTCACACAGGCCACGTTGCCAGCGCTACTGTGGGCATAAGCATTAATGGCGAAACCCACACTGAAGCCGCCACAGGCAATGGCCCGGTGGAAGCTTCATTCCAGGCTATTCAGCGTATTGTTGGCAGCGATGTCAAAATGGTCGACTTTAACTTGCAAGCCAAAGGCAGCGGTGAAGATGCATTGGGCCAGGTGGATATCATTGCCGAATATCAGGGCCGCCGTTATCACGGTGCCGGTTTAGCCACTGACATAGTGCGCTCGTCAGTCTTGGCTTATGTGCATGTCTTAAATTTAATTGAACGCAGCAAACAGGTAGACGCCGCTAAGCAGGCTCGCCGTTTATCTGAATCACAGACAGAGAAGTAACAATGAAAAATTATAAAATTGCCGTATTAGCCGGAGATGGTATTGGCCCTGAAGTGATGGTTCAGGCGTTAAAAGTACTGGCTGTGGTGTCTGATAAATTCGGATTCAACATTCAAAGTACTGAAGCTTTAATTGGTGGCGCTGCTATTGATGCAACTGGTGTGGCTTTACCGGATGACACACTGAACTTGTGTAAAAACAGTGATGCGATTTTATTTGGCTCTGTTGGCGGCCCTAAGTGGACCCGCCTGCCTCCGGCTCAGCAGCCAGAA
>NZ_JAIWOI010000113.1 GCF_020217005.1 Rheinheimera sp.
CGCGCCTCTTTATTACCACTGCGCAAAACTTTTGATTTGTTTTGTAACTTACGCCCTGGCCAGATTTATCCGGCTTTTGCCGAGTTATCGCCTTTGCATCCAAAAATCAGCAGTCAAGGCATGGATATTTTGTGTGTGCGTGAACTGACAGGTGGTATTTATTTTGGTGAAAAAGGCCGTACTGAAGACGCAGCTTTTGATACGCAAAAATACAGCGTGGCTGAAATTGAACGTATCAGCCGGGTGGCATTTGAAGCAGCGACTAAACGCCGCAATAAAGTCACCTCCATCGACAAAGCCAATGTGCTGGCAACCAGTGTGTTATGGCGTGAAGTGGTAGAGCGTGTGGCGAAAGACTACCCACAAGTACAGCTGGAACATATGTATATCGACAATGCCGCTATGCAGCTTATTCGCGCTCCGCAGCATTTTGATGTGTTGTTATGCGACAACCTGTTTGGCGATATTTTGTCAGATGAAATTGCCGCCATTGCCGGTTCTTTAGGTTTATTGCCTTCAGCCAGTTTAAATGGCTCCAACTTTGGCCTGTATGAACCAGCAGGTGGCACAGCACCGGACATCGCAGGCAAAGGCATTGCCAATCCAATAGCGCAGATTCTAAGCGCGGCCTTAATGC
Organism: Rheinheimera sp.; assembly: GCF_020217005.1. Classification (GTDB taxonomy): domain Bacteria; phylum Pseudomonadota; class Gammaproteobacteria; order Enterobacterales; family Alteromonadaceae; genus Pararheinheimera. The sequence continues at coordinate 638 of NZ_JAIWOI010000113.1, forward strand.
TGCGTTACAGTTTTGCGGAAGAAGCGGCAGCCCGGGCTATTGAGCAGGCCGTTGCCAGTACTTTGGAGCAAGGCATAGTGACAAGGGATATTAATTCAGCTTCGAATTACGGCACAGCAGATGTAGGCGCAGCTGTAATAGCAGCCTTAAATGCAATAGAGACAAAGAGAGCTTAATGATGGCTAAAACCTTATATCAGAAGATTTACCAAAGCCATGTAGTGGCCGCTGTGAATGGCAGCACCGACTTGTTATTTGTCGACCGCCATTTAATACATGAAGTCACCAGCCCTCAGGCGTTTGCCGGTTTACGTAAGGCGGGACGCACTGTGCGCCGTCCTGATTTAACTTATGCCACTATGGATCATAATGTCTCGACTCAGCTGCGCAGCATTGACGCCGCGGGGGAAACTTCCCGTAAACAGTTGGAAGCTCTGGCAGCCAACTGCAAAGAATTTAATGTGCCTTTGCTGGATTTACTTCATCCGGACCAAGGCATAGTGCATGTGATAGGCCCTGAGCTGGGCTTAACTCAGCCGGGTATGATTATTGTTTGTGGTGATTCCCATACCTCGACTCATGGTGCTTTTGGCGCTATCGCCTTTGGTATTGGTACGTCCGAAGTAGAACATGTGCTGGCGACTCAAACTTTACAGCAGCAAGTGGCGAAAACCTTAAAAGTGGAAGTCACAGGGTCCTTATCGCCTTTTGTTACCCCTAAGGATGTAATTATGGCGGTGATAGGCCAGTTAGGTACTGCTGGTGGTAATGGTTATGTGGCTGAATTCTGCGGCACTGCTATTCGCGGCATGAGCATGGAAGGCCGTATGACGCTGTGTAATATGAGCATTGAAATGGGTGCTAAAGCCGGTTTAATAGCGCCGGATGAGGTCACTTTTGCTTATTTAAAAGGTAAACCTCATGCACCAAAAGCAGAACATTGGGATGCAGCAGTCACCTACTGGCAAAGCCTGTATTCAGATGCGGACGCAGTCTTTGATAAAACCGTGACTATTGCCGCAGAAAACATCAGACCCCAAGTGACCTGGGGCACTAACCCTGAGCAAGTCATCGCTGTCGATCAGCCTATTCCGGCGCCTGAGTCCTTCAGCGATTTAATTAAAGCCGATGCTGCCCGCCGTGCTTTAACTTATATGGGTATTGAAGCGGGCCAGAAATTAACTGACCTGAAAGTCGATGTGGTCTTTATTGGTTCCTGCACCAACAGCAGGATTGAAGATTTGCGCCAGGCTGCTGCCGTGGTACAAGGTAAACAAGTGGCGTCCGGTGTACGGGCTTTAATAGTACCGGGCTCTGGTCAGGTTAAACGTCAGGCCGAAGCCGAAGGTTTAGCTGATATTTTTAAAGCTTCTGGTTTTGAATGGCGTGAACCAGGCTGCTCTATGTGCTTAGGTATGAACGATGACAGAGTGGAATCAGGCCAACGCTGTGCCTCCACCTCAAACCGCAACTTCGAGGGCCGTCAGGGTCGTGGCAGTCGCACCCATTTAGTCAGCCCTGCTATGGCAGCGGCTGCAGCTATTGCAGGTCGCTTTGTTGATATTTCGTCTTTTGAAAGCGTGGGAGGAGGCAACCAATGAGCCAGATTTTTGCACAAGGGCTGGTCTGCCCTTTAGATAAAAACAATGTTGATACCGATCAGATTATACCGAAGCAGTTTTTAACGTCGGTCAGTCGTGAGGGTTTTGCCGAAGCCTTGTTTTATGACTGGCGTTATCTGGCGAATGAACAACCGAACCCGGATTTTGTATTAAACGCCCCGCAATACCAAGGCGCTTCTATTTTGCTGACCCGGGCTAACTTTGGCTGCGGCTCCAGCCGTGAACATGCGCCATGGGCTATTCAGCAGTATGGTTTTAACGTGATCATCGCCGAAAGTTTTGCTGATATTTTCTTTAATAACAGTATTAACAACGGCATGTTACTGATTAGCCTGAGCGCATCCAATATCGAGTTTTTATTCAGCCGCTGCCAACAAGGTACACAGGAATGGAAAATTGATTTGGCCGGCCAGCAAATTATTCTGGGCAATAACGCCGCTGTGGGCTTTCAGATAGACCCTGATATCAAGCAGCGTTTGTTAAGTGGCCTGGATTTTATCGGTGCCAGCGAACAGTTTGCTGAACATATCAGCAGCTATGAACAACAACGGGCTGCAGCACACCCCTGGTTAGGCTGATGAATAAAACCGGGGCTGATTTAGGAAAAGCAGTCCCGGTCTTGCCACTCTGTCTGCCAGCTTGTTGTTTTATAAGTCAAAACTCTGTATTGCCACTTTTCAGCCATCTAGCCGTAAACTACTGATTTATATCAACTACTTGCGTATCAAAAAATGCAGGTAATACTTGGCAAAGTAGTATCAGGCAGTATATAGTTTCATTATTATCAATTTTACTAGTTCACCTATTAACCTCTAAGGGGTATTTTTATGAAAAAGCTCGTTACATTAGCAGTAGTAGCAAGTGCTTATTTCGCAGCTGCGCCAGTCGCAGTAGCACAGGATCAGTGGGCCACCTCTTTGTGTGAATATACTAAAGCAGACGATAAAAACCGCGTCCGCAAAGTTCTGTCCGATAACAAAGTTAACGTTCGCAAAGTCTATGATGCGATCCAGTGTAATGGTGACTCGCTGATTAAATTTGCAATGCGCAGTGACGCCTATGAAACAGGTGCCTTTTTTGTAAAACAGATGCCAGCTAAAGCATTAGTGGCCGAAGATCTGGAAGCATGGGCTGCTGCGAATGGTTTTGGTGCATCTCCGCTGATCAACGATATCAAAGCCCGTATCGGTCAAGACTAATATAGCCTTCGTACTTGAAGTATACGGAGTGGGCCTCTGTCGCTCGCGCCTCACTACAACTTCAAAGACTTTGGCTCTACTGAGGCTAAAGAATGATGAAACGGTTCCTCAAGGAGCCGTTTTTTTTACCTTGTCGAAAGCTTCTCTGCTTTTATGATAAGTCATACCCAAACCCCAAAGTACCAGCGGAATAGCACCAGCCAGTAGCAGTAATATTTTGTAAAGCTCGCCTCCAACAGCTGCCATATGCACAGGATAAATCAGTTGGCTGAGCTGTTTACCCTGTCCCATTTCCGTCGCTTTTTGCACAGACAAAACACTGATGCTCGCCGGATCGACTTTAATCACAGTGCGGCCATTAGGATGCCACTCTGCTGTTAACTGCGCCCGGATAGACAATTCTTGCTGCGCATTTTTCCGGAAACTGACTAAACGTAAAGCACCATCAGGCAGTTGCTGTTGAGCCGCTGGCAACCATAAAGCCCACTGGCTTTCAGTTACAGGGTAAGACAAAACTGCAGATACTGGAGCAGTTACGCCAGGGTCCCTAAATACCCAGCTTAAAGCCTGTTGCACTTGTTGGTTATAGACCATAGCAGTACCAGTGACCGAGGTCAGTAACAGTAAAGGCGCCGTCCAGAACGCAATTACAAAATGCCATTGCCTGGACCAGCGAATCACAGCAGCCGTCAAAGGTAAACGCCATAAACGCCAGCCCCAATGCCTGGGCCAACTCTGCCATAAACCTGAACCAATCAGTAATAAAGCCAGCAAACCAAGCACGCCTATAATTTGCTCACCCAGTTCAGCACTGAATAAATGCAAATGGAATTCATAGCACCAACTGATGAAATCCTGATAAGGGCTTCGACTGAGCAATAATTGACCTGAAGCGGACCAATACTCCAAAGTACCGTCCAGGCGGGCCAGCTCCAACCATGGGCGCTCAGCAGTAGCGAGACGGGCAAAGTTGTAGTCAGTCTGAGGTAAAGCATCTAATACTTTGCCCCAGATGGCTAAATCTGTGACTAAAGGCTGCTGCAGTTGTGGATAGAACCATTGCAGCAACGAATTCTTATATAGTAAAACAGCACCTGTCAGGCTGGCTGGCACCAGCCACAAGGCTAAGATCAGGCCAAAAAACCTGTGTAACTTTTTGGCCATTCTGATCCCTTAAAATGCCTAAAATGCCATCTGCCAATTCAGATTTAAACTGCGACCTAAACCAGCAAAATAGCTGCTGTTGGCAGGTGTAGTTTGTGAATAATAGGTAATGTACTGTTTATCCAGCGCATTCTCCAGACCTAAAGTCCAGCTTCCCCAGTGATTTGTGTCATAGCGGCCTGACAGGTCCAGCGTATGATAACCATCGAAGGAGGAGCCATCATTGTAATCAACATCAAACAACTGACTGAACTGGACTCTGCTACTTAGCTGCATGGGCCATTGTTGTAACCAGTACAGATTTAATCGTTCAGGGGCTATGTTAATGCCACCTAAATCTTTATCTACCAGCCCATCGCTGTTACTGTCATAACGGCCTTCGGTTCTGGCATAGCTGAAACCTAAAGTGCTGTTATCACTCAGATTGTATTCGCCTTCAGCTTCAAAACCCGAAATCTCTGTTTTTTCACGCATGACACTGTAAATACCGTCAGCATCCGCTTGCAGACGTGAGCCTAAATCTGAATCCGACTGGAAATAACTCATTTGCAGACGATAGCTGCTTTCCGTCAGTTCAATGCCCAGTTCAGCGTTGTCAGACACCACGGGTTGTAGGTTAAGAAATTGCGCCACTGACTGGTTAGGTTTATTGATAGCACGCAGTACCCTGCCGACATCAGGCATGCTAAAACCTTCACTATAACTGGCATAAACACGGATACTGTCAGACCACTGATGCACAACGCCAAAGTTGTGAAGCAATTCATTAAAGCTTGGTTCGCCACCTTTGACAAAACTGCTGTTGGACGACGCCAGCGTTGTAAAATCTTCAACAGACAACTGGCCGTATTCATAGCGGGCACCAGCACTGAAAGTCCAGTTTTTTATCTGGTTGTAGCGCAACTGAACAAAAGGAGCGTAGTTAGTGAATTCTGTTTCAGGCACCCAGTTTCTGTTGCTCATTACCAGTTCCTGATAGGTGCTGTCCTGCAGCCAATCCAGTCCGGTACTTAAATCTAAGCCTGAGTTGGCCAAATCCGCTTTAAACCAGGTCAGACGACTGCCTATTTTCTCTGAGATATTTTGAGATTGATCAAAAATGTTGGTACCCAGAGCCGGATCCTGAAACACTGCGGCTCTGCTACCACCAAACATAGAAGCAAAATCCTGAGCAAACAGCTGCAGATTTAACTGGCCGCCGGCTATGCCCTGATGTTGATAATCAACTGAAGCCGAAGTCACCTTATTTTGGGATGGCTTGCCTTCAGTAACTCCGGGTTTGGATGTAGTTGGAACTCCGGCAGCCGCATTACCATTGACGGTAATGTAGTTATTATTCCCTTTTAAATCAAAGTGATTGATCATGAACTGCAGACTTTGGGCGTCCGAGATCTGCCATTTGCTCTTGATGAACAAATCGACTGTGTCGGAATCCATGGTGTCGCCCTGAGTGGTATCCACTCCTATAGGCTTGCCGTCACCATCCAGATATAAACCGGTTTTGTTAAAGGCAGCACCTGTGACCAGCGAGACATCAGCAAACTGTTCAGAAAATAAATAACTGGCTTTGTAACTTTGGGTGTCAGAACCACCAGTCGTTGGCACAGTACCAGACAAACTGACCTGATGTTTTTGCTCGCCAGGTGATTTAGTAATGATATTAATAATACCACCACTGGCACCCATGCCCTGGATGGCGTTGGCACCACGTATCACCTCAATACGCTCAATCATAGCTGGATCTATAGTATTGCCGTCACGTGATCCGTTGCGTAACGGAGTAGATTGCGGCACACCGTCAATCATATACAAAGGTTCACGGCCACGCAGTGTTTCGCCATTGGCTGTCAGCTTTTGTCGGCTCGGTGAAAAGCTGGGTAACAGATTCCCCAATATTTGTGATAAGTCCTGAGTTACTGCCAGTTGGGCTTTTAACTCTTCCTGATCGATCACTGTAATAGTGGCAGGCACTGTGCTCACCGGATAAGAGGAGCGGGTGGTGGATACACTGATAGTTTCAATGTCCGTTGCAGTTTCTGCGGCCAACAAAGGAAGTGGAAAAAGTATAGCAAGAGTGAATCTGGACAGTTTCATGAGTACACCACAACGAACAAAAATGGTTCGCATTTATAAATGCGAACCATTCTTATGTCAAGTCAGATCCGACAGAACTCTTCATTGTTATTAGTTAGCACTCAGAGTGACACCGGCAAACTTAATAAAATCTTCAGCTGTTTCAATATTCTCCAGCGCAGAGCCGTCCTGCATTTGGGAGAATGTAGGGGCCTGTTTAAATTCAAAGTTCAGTGTTAAACGTTCAGGTTGTTGCAGAAAATCCAGCACAGGTTGACGGATCGAATCCGGGATCTGCGGATTGTGTTGCAAAGCCGCCACAAATTGTTGTTGAGTACTGGCATAGTCCTGACTAAGTTTTGCCATTGCCAATTGATCAAATAATTGCTGTAGGAAAGCCTTGTTTTTGATTTCAAAAGAACCACTGGCAATGCCTATACCACTTACTTTTTTCATTAAATCAGGCACATATTCAGGCCTTTCTGCCATCTGTTGTTGTTGCTCCGGTGTCATTTTTTGCAACTCAGTTGCAAACTGCCATAAATCAGTAGTCCCAATTAACGCAAAGCTATAATTCAGATTAAAACGCTGATCGACTTGCAGATTCTGTTCAAATCTAAGCTCACCTGTTTTTGCGCTGTACTGGTACTGATAACTGAGTTCTACCGGTAAAGCGGCCAGATAAGCGGCTAACTCCGGAGGTAATGTAGTTAACGCCTGAGGGGTAAATCGCAATTCTTTGGCATGAGCAGAACCTTTATCTGCCAACCCCTCTAATTCAATACCGCTCATTTCAAGCTGACCTACACTGAGTAAGTCGCCCATACCAGCAATAGCTATTCGCAAATCCTGAATTTTGTAGGTGGAGGTCAACACATTCGCTGACAACTTGCCGTAGCTGAATTGAACTGGCGGCATGTCACCCTGTTCCGCTAATTCCAGATACTGCTGATTGCTGCTTGTGATATGCTCCGCCATCTGTTGTTCAGCATGATGATTAGCATAAAAAAAGCCTGCCAGAGCGCTGGCGGATATAAAAAACACTGCTCCAACCCACACTTTTTTTCCCATAGTTGCATTTCCTTTACCTTGGATAATCACGCCATACTAACATGGCTCACGAAGAAAACAGCGGCCTGGCGCTGTGATTCAAAGCAAAAGCCTGCTAATTTGAAGCCTTTATTCTCGTTGTCTGGTGCGCTATGGAGCTTTATTTCCACTGGTTTGATTTGTTAGGTATAGCTGTGTTCGCCATATCCGGAACTCTGGCGGCCTGGCGCAAACAAATGGATGGTTTTGGGGTAATAGTACTGGCGACAGTCACAGCAATAGGGGGCGGTACCCTGCGTGATTTAATTTTGGATTCCCCTGTCATTTGGTTAAGCAATAATAGTTACTTCTTAGCCATCTTCGTTGCAGCAGCATTAACCATACTAATGGTGCGCAACAGAGTGCTGATCCCCAACAATACACTTCAAATTGCCGATGCTATTGGCCTGGCTTTTTTTGTCATTATGGGTACGCAAAAAGCGCTGGACCATGGGACCTCTGGTTTTGTCGCTATTATGATGGGCACTATGAGTGGGGTCTGCGGAGGCATGATCCGTGATGTATTGTGCCGCGAAATACCTATGGTGTTTCGAGGTGAACTTTATGCCATCACATGTATTTTTGGCGGCCTGGTATATGTGCAGTTATTGCAGTTTGGCATCGCACAAATGCCAGCCATGCTCTCTGGTATGGCTGCCTTATTAGCCTTGCGTCTGGCCGCTATTCGCTGGCATCTGACCATTCCTGTGTTTGGTAAAAAGGCCGATGACTTACGTTGAGTGCTGATGAGCTCAACGTTTTTTGTAATTTTTTATTTACGGTGCAGCACCAGCTAGTATCAGACTGGCTTGAAATTAATTAGGAAGCTAATTAAAATATAATTAGCTTCCTAATTATTAAAGAGCGAATCATGAGTTTCCAAAGCTTAGGCCTGCAAGTCCATCAGTTGTCACGTCAATGGCGTTGCTTATTAGATAAACAATTAGCCTGCCAGGGGCTGACCCAAAGCTCGGGCATAGCGCTGGTCTATATCGCCGAAAATCAGGGGTTTAGTCAAACCGAACTGGCCCGTTTATTAGCTGTAGAAACGCCATCTTTAGTACCAGTGTTGGATCAGCTGGAAAAACAAGGTCTGATAGAGCGTCGCCCATCAGAGCAGGACAGACGCCAAAAAGCCTTGTACTTATTGCCTGCGGCAACAGACCTGGTGACAGCCATTAACCAGCAACGCCGCGCTTTGCAGCAGCAGTTGCTTGCCAACTTAACCCCTCAGCAGCAGCAAGACTTACCACTGTTATTAAGTCTGGTTTTACAACAAGCCGCTGTGTTACTGCAGGATCAAAAAGCCGGAGATTTGTCATGAGTGCCGAACAACTCTTTAACCGTTGGATCAAATGGACCTTAATGCTGTTTGCTCTGGTGTTTGGCTATTATCTGGCCGCTGATTTGTATATGCCTGTGACGACCGACAGTTTGGTACAGCGTTACGTGGTGCAGGTGGCCCCCCAGGTCCCTGGCCGCGTGATCTCTGTTGCAGTGCAGAATAATCAGCAGGTCAAAAAAGGCGATTTGCTATTCGAACTGGACCCGGCCGACTACCAGCTCAAGCTGGAACTTGCCCAGTTACAACTGGAGCAAAGCCAGCAGAACAACCGTCAGTTAAGTGCCGCTTTGCAGAGCGCGGCTGCCCGGGTAGACCAGGCCCGTTTTGCATTGCAGGAAGTACAGCGGGAAGACCAGCGCTATCAGCAACTGTACAAGCAAAAATTAATACCACGTCAACAACTGGATCAAAGCCAAACCTCAGTGCTTAAAGCTAAAGCCGAGCTACAAGCCAGTACGGCAGATTTAGCGGAACGCGAAGCCGAACTAGGGATTCCCACTCAGGAGTTGGTTCAAATTAAACAAGCGCGCAATCAACTGGCCTTAGCTCAATTAGAGTTAGACAGAACCAAAGTATATGCCGATGTAGACGGCATAGTCACAGACCTGCAACTGGAAGTTGGCACCAATCTGGCCAGCCATCAGGCAACTATAGCACTGGTTTCTACTCAGCAAAGTTGGGTTAGCGCCTTGTTTCGGGAAAAAAGTCTGTTGCATGTGCAACAAGGCACAGAAGCGCTGATCACTTTTGACGCCTTACCCGGTGAAGTCTTTAGTGCCTCAGTGCGGGATATAGATGCAGGTGTGGCCAATGGTCAAAGTACGCCGGACGGACGCTTAGCCACAGCGGACAGCAGTAGTCGTTGGGTGCGT
>NZ_JAIWOI010000114.1 GCF_020217005.1 Rheinheimera sp.
GACGCCCAGCGCCTAAAAGTCAATCTGGCTTTGACTGAGCAAATGCCGCCGGCTCTGGTGGTGGGTTCACGGGCTACAGTGCAACTGGTGCCAAAAGACAATAGTCTGCTGGCGGCTTTGGCTAAAGGCCAGATTCAACTGATCAGCCTGCTGCATTATGTCTATTAGATGAGCCAAAGTTATGTTTGCTGCGCATCCCTTTAATAAAATACTGCGGCTGGCCTTTGGTGCCAGCCTGGGCTTACTGCTGGCCAAACTGACCAACTCAGATCAATGGGGAGTGTTTTTCACCATCAGCCCAGTGCTGTTATTAGGTCTGATCCCCAGACTGACACCTTTTGTTGTACTGCAATATCTGACGGCTAACTTGCTCGCTGGCGCTATGGTATTGCTGTACAGCTGGCTTGGCGCTTTAAGTGCTGTGATGACGCTGTTGGTATTTCTCTATTTTCTCTGGCTATTCCGCTTGATGGCTAAAGGCGCACTTTTTGTCTTTGCCGCCATAGCTATTATTAATGGCAGTATCTTTTTGCATTTTGCCAGCTACCCCAGCATGGACCCTGGCCAGATGCTGGGGCATGCCCTGGTCGCTGTCTTGTTTGCTTTGTTGATCAGTGGCTGCGTAATTTGGATCTTCCCTGTGCCAGAGCACCCCCTGCACATGCCTCCGGCTAAAACGCCACGGGAACAGCAGCAACAAAGCCTGGTTGCTGCAGCTATAGCTACGTTGTCTTTTGTCATTTTTCAAATGCTGGACTTGCAGGATTCTTTATCCGCTCAGGCCAGCAGTATCCTGATTTTATTGCCTATGAGTTTCACTGGCATAGTGCAAGCTGGCATCAAAAGGGCATCAGGTGTGCTGCTGGGCTCGGCCTACGCCATAGCGGCTCAGCTGGTGTTATATGACAACTACCAGCATTTACCACTGACCATGCTGGCGTTTTTTATTGGCATGCTAATTTTTGCCAGGGCTCAGCAAGTCGAAGGTCCGGGGTCTGGCGTGGCATTTGGTGGCATGACTACTATGGCTATTATTTTTGGTCAGTATTTAAAGCCTGATCAGGATTTAATGTACAGCGCCTTGTATCGTATCAGCTCAGTCAGTGTTGCCGTCATGCTAACTCTGGTGTTAGCCACTGTACTTTATCTGCAACTGGAAAGAAAAAGCCCACCAGGTCATTGACTCAGCGGGCTCTTCAGTGGGATCAAAAGCTGTTTTATTCGGCTTTTTCGTCTGACATGGCTTTGTGCAGTTTCACTGCACTACGACCTTTACGCATGCGGATATTGATCATCTCAACAATCACAGAGAACGCCATCGCAAAGTAAATGTAACCTTTTGGTACATGCACATCAAACCCTTCGATCATCAGGGTAACGCCCACCAGAATCAGGAAGGATAACGCCAGAATTTTTATAGATGGGTGCGCATCAACAAAGTCACCTATAGATTTAGCAGCAAACATCATCACTGCTACGGCAGAGATAATAGCTATAGCCATGATTTCTATCTGGTTGACCAGACCCACAGCTGTGATCACTGAATCTAAAGAGAACACTATATCCAGGATAGCAATTTGGATTAGCACCATAAAAAGGTTATTAGCAACCACTTTAGGGCCTGCGTCTTCACCACCATCAACCCCTTCCAGACTATGGTGAATTTCCTGAGTCGATTTGGCCAGCAGGAATAAACCGCCGCCAATTAGGATCACATCACGACCGGAAATATCATTACCCAATACAGTAAACCAGGTTTCGGTTAACCCCATCACCCAGGAGATAGAGAACAATAAAGCCAGACGGGCAAACATAGCCAAACCCAGTCCCATGCGGCGGGCAAAGGCTCGTTGATGCTCAGGTAGACGCCCCACCAAAATAGATAAAAAGATAATATTGTCTATACCTAAGACAATTTCCAAAGCAGCCAAAGTGCCCAAGGCTATCCAGGCTTCCGGACTGGCGATCCATTCAAACATACAATATTCCCGATGCGTTTAATTAACTGCGGCTAGTGTAGCGGCTTTATCTGCGAATTTCAGCTGGAACCTTTGGTTGTTGCGGTATCTTTGGCAATTGCTTTTTGTGTTCAATCAAAGCGTAACGCTGCTTTAATTGCTGAATTTGTTGCTGCTGCTCTCGCAGAAACTGGTTAAACCTTAGTATTTGCTCTGGGTGTTTTTGACTGGACAAATGAAAAGCCAGATTAGTAAAAGGTAAATGTTCAGCTATCACCAAAGTTCCGCTGTCTTTCATCTGAGCCAGGTGATACTGAGCCACATTGTATTCAACATTGGCGGCATCCACCCTGCCCTTTAGCGTCATGCCTAAGGCTGATTCAGCATCTGGCACATCTAATATTTTGAATTTATAGTTCTTTTTCAAGCCAACCCATAAGGTCGGAGAAAAACCATGAATATTTGCCAACAGCCTGAATTCCTTCAGCCGCATCTGCTGATTTTCTGGCAATACCATAGTGCCCCCTAAAGTGTAAATCACTGGATCACTGTAATATTTAGTGACCTTGTGATCGATATCCAGTTGGGGTTGCCACACCAGATTGTCCGGGTAGACAAAGTCAGTCAGTTCAGCGGCATCTTTATACAACCTTTTGACCGGTAATGCTTTAAACACAAACTGGTCGCCACTCCATTGGCTATATAGCTGGATCAGGTCAAAGAAATAACCTCTGGGGTGGTCTGAGCTAAAGTCATAATGGGGATAATAGTCTAATTGCTCTATGCCAATAACATAACTTTTGGCCACAGTGGCGCCACTGAAAAAGCTCAGACAGCAGGTTAACAACATCAATACAACTCGCATGGGACTCCGACTTTCTCACTGATACCTTATCCCCGGCTAAATCTGGCCTAGCTGGCCTTATACCTTCGTTCTGGTGGCAAATAACCGGGAATACGATTTAAATCTACTTCATCTATTTGTGTGGGTTTTAAAAATTGTTCAGCGTATTGCAGATAAACTTTTTGGTCGATAAAAATATCAAACAAATCGGGATCTATGTGCTGATTCTGAGTCATTCGTCCCATAATGGCCAGACATTCACTTAACGGCTTGCCTTCTTTATAAGGCCTGTCACAGGCAGTTAAAGCTTCGAAGATATCGGCAATGGCCATCATACGGGCCGGGATCGACATTTGCTCTTTTGTTAAACCTTTAGGGTAACCTGAGCCATCCATCTTTTCATGATGGCCACAAGCAAATTCAGGGACTCGCTGCAAATGCTTGGGGAAAGTCAAAGACTCCAGCATGTCGACAGTAATATCCATATGGCGGTTAATAATTTGTCGTTCTTCAGGCGTCAGAGTGCCGCGAGCTATGCTCAGGTTATAAATTTCGTTGTCGGACAACAGGTTTTGTTCTTCGCCAGCAATATGAATCTGTTGTTGTCGGCCAAAATCAGCGACACGTTGCTGATCGCTTTTATCCATAAACTCGCCTCCTATATTGGCCTTGCGCAGAAACTCACGCTCTTGATCCAAGGCGGCCAAGCCGTGCGCCAATTGCTGTTGCAACAGCTCAACCTGAGCCTGATCCTGCAGATAAGTCGCCAGACTAAGTGGGCCGGCCAGGCTTAATTCGAAATCCCTTTTTGCTATTTCAATTTTTGCATCTACCAGCGCTATCCGGTCAAAAATAGTTTGCAGCTTACTGGCTTTATCCATTACATATTCTGGTGTCGCTATTTTTCCACAATCGTGCAGCCAACCTGCCACACTTAACTCATGCCTATCCGCTTCTGTCAGCACAAAATCAGCTAAAGGCCCGAAGTTATGCCGGTGTACCGCATTCGCTAACATCATGGTTAACTCAGGCACTCTCTTACAATGCCCCGCAGTGTAAGGCGATTTTTCGTCTATAGCTTTAGCTATCAGTCTTGCTATTCCCTGAAACAAGGCCTCCATATCTTCAATCAGTTGTTTGTTCGTTAGAGCGACTGCTGCCAGAGAAGCCAAAGAGCGCACCCACTCTATTTGCTGAGCTGAAAAAACACTGACCTGCCCCTCGACAGTGGCATTAATCAGCTGCAATACACCATTAAGTTCGCCTTCGTGATTTTTCATAGGGACTGTCAGCACAGACTGAGTGTGATACCCGGTACGCTGGTCCATAGCACGTGCAGCGCTTAAGTCATATTGGCCAGATGCATAGGCATCGGGAATATGGATGACGTCTCCTTCAGCAGCAGCTATCGCCACTATGGCGTGCCTGTTCACTTCACCTTCCACATAGATAGGAATAGAAGGAAAAGGCGCTGGCTGGCCTGAACTGCCTCCCAAATGCAGTTTCAGCGAATTGTTGATCAGAGTTTCAAATTTCAGACTCTTGTCAGGCGTTACCGAATAAATAGTGCCACCGTCAGCCTGAGTTAAAGCCTGAGCACTTTTTAATATACGCTCCAACAGAAGGGTGGTGTCCCGTTCTACCGACAACGCAATACCTATATCTATCAGATGCTGCAATACCGCAGGTTCAGTCATCATCATTCGCTACCATTACTACTTATCTGCATGAGTATAGACTCCATCCCATTCAGCACCAGGTGGATGCTGAAGGTACTGATCCAGTCGTTCGAGATACAAGGCGTATAATTTATGGTCTTTCTGCTGCTGCAATGTGGTCCATAACAGTTTGGCCTCACTCCAGTTTTGCTGTAAATACAATGCAATAGCCTGTTCATGTTGCTGTAAAGCTGCCACAACATCCGGGCTGGTCAGTAAGTCAGGATCAATAGGCTCATACAGCCTTACTGCTTCTGTTTTTCCTTTCACCCGTACTTTATCGACAGAACGAAACCTGACTCCCTGACATTGCTGCGCGGTAGACTGGCTGACCAAAAACCTGACGCCATAATATTTAGTCAGGCTTTCCAGCCTGGACGCTAAGTTCACAGCATCTCCAAGCACTGTATAGGCTCTACGATAGACAGAACCCATATCCCCAACGTTCATTTCACCTGTATTGATCCCCACACCAATATCTATGGCCGGTAAACCTTCAGCCACAAAATTCTGGCTAAGTTCGTCCGTAATTTTCAACATAGAAAAGCCTGACTTTACCGCCAGCAGCGCATGGTCTTTTACATCCAAAGGAGCATTCCAGAACGCCATAACCATGTCACCAACGTATTTATCAATAGTCCCCTGATGCTCAAAAATAGTTTTAGTAATAGGCGAAAAATAGCGGTTTAACAAAGACTTGAGCTCTGTCGCCGTCAACTTCTCTGACAGACTGGTAAAACCTCGAATATCTGAAAACAGCACAGACATCGCCTTTCTTTTGCCATCCAGACTCAGGCTGTCCGGATGATTCAGCATTTCTTCGATATGAGCTGGAGGCACATACTGGTCAAAAATTGATTTAATCCTGGCCTTTTGCTGTGAAGCGCTAAAAAAACCATAGATCAGATTCAGCAAGGTCAAAGCTAAAATAAGCAGCAAGCTGGATGTTAAAGGTAAATCCAGTTTCAGCACTTGCCAGCTATAGAGGTTAGCCGTCACTGTCAGTAATAACAAACCCGCCCCTGTAGTGGCTAAGGCGACAGGCCCTAAAGCAGGGAAAATCAGACTCATCAACACACCCATACTGACTAAAAACAGAAAGACCAATGCCTCAGCCCAATCAGGCTGGGAATGGATCAATTGTGGATAGAGCAGCCCCTCAAATATGTTTGCATGCACTTCAACTCCGGGGTACTGCATACCAACGGGAGTGGAGCGCAGATCCGCATGCCCCACAGCTGAAGTTCCGACAAAAACCACTGCATCTTTGAAAAGTGTTTTATCCACTTCCCCTTGCACTACATTAACAGCTGAAACATAAGGAAAGCTTTTGGCGGGCCCCCGGTAAGGAATAAGTACCCTGCCATATAAATCTGTAGTGATCAGGGTATTCCCAACTGTCACCCCAACGACAGTGTTAATCCGCTGTAAAGCAGCAGTCTCTACTTTTACCTGCTGCGCCAGCGCATATAGACGGGCGGTTTCCAATGCCAGTGAGGGATAAATTTTGTCCTGATAGCGGATCAAAAGTGCTGCCTTACGAATAAAACCATCAGGGTCAGGTGAAGAATTAATAAAACCTGTGCCCGGGCTTTGTTGTAGTACTGTTGTGTTGGCCACGTAACCAACAAAAGAACTGACAGAGCTCCTCCCGACCGGGCTATCTAGTTCCACATAAGTTGCAGGTAACTGACCAACAGCCACCTGGTCTTGCTGAAACAAAAACCCCAGCACTACTTCTTTGTTTTGCAGACTACTGGCAAAACGCTGATCTGCATCTAAAAAAGGGGCGACTTTTTGCAGCTCAGAGCTGGTCTGAGCGGACAACTGTTGTTGACCAACACGCTGCAACACTTGCTGCACCGGATTCACTTCAGGCTCAGAAAAAATCACATCAAAAGCCACAACAGCTGCACCGGCAGCAGTTAACTGTTCCAGCATTTCAGCCACAATCAGCCGACTCCATGGCCAACGACCAAGCTGTTGCAGACTTTTTTCGTCAATATCTACAATCACAACAGGCAAATCTGTTGTCGTTCTGAAGGGCAGCATCAGTTTTAATCTGAGGTCATACAACAAACCATCCAGCCGCTTCAACACGGCCTGTTCTTCATTCACTGCATTGAACTGGACCAACACCAGAGTGAAGCAGAATAGCAGGCTGCACAGCATTACCCATTGATGGCGACGCCAGTACTTCAGCACCACAACTCCATTCCTTCTTTAGCTAGCAGTACTTCTGGGCTATGACCGGAGAATTGTTGCGCCAACAGATCCAGCTGTTGGTCCGTTCTGGCTGGATCATGGCTAAAAATCACCAATTGTTTTACCCCGGCATCGGTGGCCAAATCCACAGCCTGACTGATCAGAGAATGACCCCAGCCTAGTTTATATGGCATGTCGGTTTCCAGGTACTGGCCATCATGGATCAACAAATCCACTCCGGCGACAAATTCCAGCCATTGTGTTCTGGACGTTGTCGTCTGCTCCGGAGGGAAAAGCTCGTTGTCTGTGACATAAGCCAAAGTTTGACCATCCGCACTGATGTGATAAGCGCTGCCAGACCCCGGATGATTCAACCTGCAACGACGAATAGCAAAATCTCCAAGTTGCCATTGATCAGCGGCCATAGCAGTTATACGAATATGTGAGGCTAATTGCTGTGATGCCACAGGAAAAAACTCACCAGACATTTGCTTCAGAATGGCTTCATTGTCTTCCGCTTGAGTTTTACCCGGAATAATACGGATCAGGCGACCCGCCTGATAAGCCGGGGCAAAAAAAGGAAAACCCTGTATATGATCCCAATGGTTGTGGCTCAGTAATAACACCAGCTCTTCAGTGCCGGACAGTAATTCTTCCCCGAGAGAGCGGATACCTGTGCCTGCATCTAAAATCAACTGCTGTCCACTTTGACTGGTTACCAGGATACAAGGAGTATTGCCTCCATACCTTTGAGTCTCAACACCAGGAGTAGGGATAGAGCCACGCACACCATAAAATTTTATTTGCATGATGATTCACTACTGGTTATTTGGGTCATATTCATCCAACCTGTACTGCCTGAAGGCCAATTTGTATTTGGGGCTAAAAAATTTACTCCACCCCAGCAAAAGTTTGTCACCCGCCAGTTCCATAGTTAAGTTGGAAGTAAACCCAAACCCAGTGAACACATGAGCACCTGCTGTGCCGGAACTATATTCAAAGTTAGGATCCCAGCGTCCGGGGGCACTGCCGGAGCCATCCAGCAATACCCGGCCAATCCAGGCATTAGCCCCATAAGTTCCGGCCATCAACAAACGACCAGCCCCATCGAGTAGAATTTGTTTAATCACTAAATCTATAGCGACAGAATTACTGAAGCTGCTATAAAGCCGGGGCTGGGCCGAATTAAAAGAAGTATCGGCCAGACCATCGGGTTCCAAACGGTACAGATAATACGAATCGTCGCCTTCAAAACCTTGTGACATAGCAAAGATCAAATGCCCTGTACTATCAAAAGCAAAACTATTCATTTTCTCGTAATAAACCGAATTAGCATTGAGATTGATCAAGCTGTAACCAAGGCCTGCAGTGCCAAATGCATGTGATGGGCTATTGTTGCTATTCATCAGCACCCCATCGTCTGTATAGCGGGCAACAAAAAGCTGAGGATCGGAGGCGAGTTTATATTGCCCCGCTATGACTATATTGTCGTCCGGGTCGAGTTCCATAATGTCGAGATTTTCCGCTGTAGTACTGCTGTCATCTAAGGCGCTGAAGAGCGCAAAACCAGCATTACCAAAACTGCTGTCTACAGTTCCGTCCGTATTTAACCGGAGTAAGCTAATATCAACGTTATTTGGGCTACTGAAGCGGTATTCAGCGCCCACCAACAACTGACCCGCTGAGGTTAAGCGCAATTGAACCGCTGCTGATTGATCATAAGTTCCCAATGCCGCAGGGGTGAGTTCGAGCACACCTGTGGCAAAAGTTGGATCCAGATCACCATGCTGATCCAGTCTGAGCGAGTAGCCAATTTCATGATCAGAACTGTCAACTCCGTAGCCTGCGACATAGATTTTGTTATCCGCCGCCTCAAGTACAGCCTTGATCGTCATTTCGCTCAATTGCTCATCTCTGAGCAGCACAACACCGTGATTACCAAATGTCTGATCTAATGCACCGTCCTCAGCCAAACGACCAATGAAGCCTTGCTGATAACTCCCATTCACAAAGGAATAACTGTAACCATAAAACAATGTTTTATCGGTTTGGTCGTTGAGGATTAACCTTTGTGTGCCCTGCAAAACGTCAGTGCCAAAACCAGCGTTAAACCAGCGTTGGCCATCCGCCGAAAAACTTGTGGTAGCGCTAAGATTAAAAGACTGATACTTGCCGACCCAATTAAATGCGACATCGCTGACATCGCCATAAGCAGGATCCTTCATTTGTGCCAAAAGCCATAAATCAGCACCAGCACTGACCAGTTCGACAGCTGTTAGCTCTCCGTCAAAAGACAAAGGTTGATCAGTTTCAAAGGCACCGCTGAGACTATACTTACTTAACGAAAGCATATCCTCTGCAGCTGATGTGGTGGCCGTGAAAACGTAGAATCCAGAGGCGTCGTAACTAACCGCTT
The DNA here is from genome assembly GCF_020217005.1 of Rheinheimera sp. Lineage (GTDB taxonomy): Bacteria > Pseudomonadota > Gammaproteobacteria > Enterobacterales > Alteromonadaceae > Pararheinheimera. Next base: position 9,142 of record NZ_JAIWOI010000114.1, read on the forward strand.
TATAAGACAAAGGCTTGTCATTGTCTCCATTCACCTGGAAAAAACCACCATTGCCAAAAGTTGAATCCACCAGCCCATTGCTGTCCAGTTTGAAGAATAGCCCATCCGGACTGCCAGGATTCGCTCCATCAGTCAGGCTGCCTACGACATAAAGATAGTCGTCATAAAGTACGGCATCGTATGGGATCGAGCTTTGAAGACCAAAATCATATTCATAGTAGCCTGGTCCAAAGCCAGGATCGTCCTTGGTGAAATCTGAAAAAAACCTTGCCACTACTATATGTCCATTAGCTGATTGGCCTATGCCGTAGTATTTATTACTACTGTCCTGCAGCACCTGGTCAAACTGCTCAATAGCTGCAACGTTGCTAATCCAGCCGTTTTGGTACCCAGAGTCAGCAAACTCCAGCAAAAAGCCTTCATTGCCATTTCTAACCCCGGATACTACATAATGTCCAAGATGATTCTGAATCAGGTCTGTGGCCTGAGCATCTCCACCACAGGGTGTCGCCTCGCATAACACGTAACCAGTGCCATTACCAAAAGTTGGATCCAATACGCCTGAACTGCTTAGTCTGAACAGAACAAATCCTGAACCGCTGTTGTCACTGTAATTTGCCAGTACCACTAACTGATTGCCGCTGGTCAGTACAGCAGCCACAGCATCTTCTGTGGTATTGGACAATATACGGTTTCTGAACAGGCCATCATCAGCATAAGTTGTATCTATCGAACCATCAGCTTTCAGGCGGACCACAAACAACTCTCTATCTGCTGTCGAGTGCACTGTGCCAAGGATCAAACTCTTACCATCACTAAGGGGAATGACTGATACAGGATTGTTGTACTCGCCACTGAG
>NZ_JAIWOI010000115.1 GCF_020217005.1 Rheinheimera sp.
CATCAATTGCAGCGACAGCTCAGTTCCAGCGGCAAACGAATAGTCAGCCTTTACTTCTGTAACATCTCCGGTAAGAGCAGCTGTTACAGTGATCGTCAGCTGAGCTGTATCGGTCAGACTGCTATCATTATCTTCAGTGATCCGGACCATCAGACTGTAGCCAGGTGTAGTGCCTGCGTTAAGCGCTGCCGCGTTGGCTACTTTAATTTGCCCGGCGGAAGTCACGCTAAAAACGTCCCCGGTATTGCCGGATATTATCTCAAACTGATAACTACCGGGATCCGGGTCAACCACTGTCAAAGTTGCGACGGATTGCATATCCACATAATCATCTGAAATGGTTACTGAAGCGTCCATCAGAGCAGGCGCATCGTTCACCGGCAAAATAGACAAAGTCACCTGCGCCTCGTCACTTCTCCCATTCTGCGACAATCTGTAGATAAAAGAATCATTGCCTGAATAATTGGCTGCAGGCTGATAGCTGAAGGTACCGTCCGGATTCAGATTTAAGGTGCCATGTGCCGGCCCCTGAACCAAACTCACAGTTGCAGATTGGTTGGACTGAAGATTGTCATTTTGCAACAATGAATTGGCGCTGGTGACAGTCAGCAGGTTGTCTTCATTCACACTGAAGCTATCGGGATTCGCCTGAACATTAGTGATCACTCTGCGGACTGTCAGCTCTACCACAGCCTGATCTGACGCTGAGCCATTTGACGCCTGGTAAGTAAAACTGTCCGAACCAAAAAAAGCTGCAGTGGGAATATAAACAAAGCTACCATTCGCATTCAAACTTAACTGGCCGTTAGCAGGACCAGTGATCAGGCTGGCTGTCAGCTCAGCTCCCGACGATTCGAGGTCGTTGGCCAACACACCAGGTAGTACGGACAATATGCTGTCTTGATCCACTGTATATTGATCAGGGTTTGCTATAACCGAACCAGCGAAAATCTCTATCTGTAATATCGCCTGATCCACCAATCCATAACTATCCTGCACCTGGATTACTAAAGACTGTACAGTACCAGCTTGTTCTGCCATACGTGTTGCGTCAGCAACAGTTAATAACCCCTGTGTGGTCAGATTAAATAAGCCAAGCTCATTACCACTGATAATACTGAAGGAAGTTGTATCGTTCAGATCCGGGTCAATGGCAAACAGCTGAGTTAACTCATAGCCTTCAGGGTTATCATCAAAAATCTGTAAAGCCGCATCCTCCAGTACAGGAGCCTGAGCATCAGTGATCAGATTAATCACCACAGTAGCTGAGCCAGTCTCCCCTGCCGCATCTGTTACACGGACGCTAAAACTATCAGTACCATTCTCGGTTGGACCAGATGTGTAACTAAAACTACCATCAGCCGCCAAACTGACAGAGCCTTTAGTCGGAGCAGACAAAGGAGTGGTGAGCAAACGAAGTTCAGTGTCATCCACATCCATCGCATGAGCCAACAAACCAGGTGCAGCAATAGATAAAGTGACCCCCGGGTTAGCAGAATAGGCCTGATCCTGCAGCACTGGTGGGTCATTTTGTGGCAGCACGGTCAAAGCAACGCTGGCCTGACTGATTAACCCTCCTGAGTCTTTAATTTGATAACTGAAACTGTCGCTGCCAAAAAAATCCTGTCGCGGCAGATAACGAAAACTGCCATCAGACGACAGAATAAGTTCGCCGTTTTGCACTGAAGTCAGTAACTCAGGCACTAACTGCATTTTGTCACCGTCAGGATCATCGTCATTCAGTAATATGCCCGCAGCGTTAACCACTAAGGCCTGATCTTCCAATGTCTGATAACTGTCATTACGTGCAACTGGAGCGGCGTTTGGTAACTCAATACGCAAAGTGACCCGGGCTTGTGCAGCTCCACCTTGTTCATCTGTCACCTGATAAACAAAAGAATCTTCGCCGCTATAATCCTGTTCTGGGGTGTAAGAAAAAGCGCCATCCTGACTCAACTGCAGCTGCCCATGAGCTGGAGCTGTCACTTGCCTGACTTGCAATAAAGCGCTGTCAAGGTCCAGATCATTGACAAGTACCCCAGGAGAATCGACGCTCAGACCAGTATTGGCCGTCAGGTTATAGCTGTCATCCAATGCCAGCGGAATATCATTCACTGCCAACACCGTAAGGCTAACCTCGGCCTGAGCGACTAATCCTTTGTCATCTGTGATTTGGTAAATGAAACTGTCTGTGCCGGAAAAGTCCGTGGCGCCCTTATAGACAAAAGAACCATCCGGATCCAGAGTCACAGAGCCGTTATCAGGCGAACGCACTGGCTGGCTATCCAAAAAGAAACTGCGGCCGTCCGGGTGAGAGTCGTTGCCAAATAAAGACCCTCTGAGCTCTTCATCCTCATTCAGGCTAAATTGATCCGGCCTGGCAACTGGGGCAGAAAACTCCGGTGCTCCAACGGGTTGCACCAGGTGTTGTTCTGAAAACAGGCTTTCTCCTGAAGAGTCCACTCCTGTCACTAACAGAAAATAGCGTTTACTCGCCTCTGTCTGAGGTACAGAAAAACTATTTTGTGACAATGCTAAAAACTGCCGTCCCCCCGTCTTGCTCAGTACATTTTCCGGTGTAATACCAGGTTGTTCGGCGATATACAGGTTATAGCGCCGCGCATTTGTATTGGCAGTCCAGCTGACGTCCAGATTAGTCCCGGAGCGACTGGTGCTTACCCCTTCCACTGCTTGAGGTAACCACTCGATATCCCGTGCATCGAACAGCACGCGGTTGCCCAGCTGATCGTCCAGCCATAACTCCAACCTGAGCGACCCAGGAGTTACACCAAAATTACGAGGGTTCACTCCTGTTACCGTTTGGGAGAAAGCAGAGCCACAGGTCGCAGTGCATAAGACCAACGCCCGCTCACTGCCATTAAATCCAACCAAGACACGGGCAATACCATCCGGATCAGCTACATCTACGGCCAGGGTCAGGTTACCACTGATGCTTTCACCTGAACGTGGAAAACGATAATTTGCTGTGGCATTACTCACGGCCCTATTTTGCACCCTGTTGGCTTGCAAAGCTGAACCAGAGGCCAGTTGAGCATACCCAAAAGCCACCATCTGCCCCGGACTCACCTGGCCTGAGCCTGATGGCGGAGGAACAGGTGGCTGCTCAGCCACAGGTAGATCGGCTCCGCCCTCCGCCGCGGAACCTCCACAAGCGGTTTGAAACAGGCAGACGGTCAACAGAAAACCGCATTGCATCAGGCGGCGAAACCGAATCAGGGCCATAAGATTCATCCTTTATCGCTACGCTATTTGATCAAAAAAACCCCACCTGCTGTGGTGGTAGGGTTAGCTGTTTCACTAAGCACAAACTGGCCGAGGATTTGATCAATACCGTCAACAAAAAGCGTGTCTATCTGGCCTTGAGCTCTGTTGTTACCATGGCTGGCAAAATTCACTCCTAACTCCAGTTGGTCAACGTTGACCAGACCATTAAAAGCTGCAAACCACTCACCACCAGCATCATTAAAAGACAGCTCACCTTGTGGCACTGTACCGTTATCAAAATCTATCGTCAGACTCACCTGAAAATCTGACACTGGTCCCGCTGTGCTCTGCACACTAAACTGTTCAAGATTATTGTACTGGTAGCTGCCAGAGCGGGCGGCAATTAACTCTGCCACAGGCCTCTGACTGTTGCTGCCCTGATAAGCCTGTTCTGCAATAAAAGATGTGTCTTGCCCTGCCTGCGAGGATAAACCTGAGGTCGAATCGGAAAAGTACGTGCCTGATGAAGAGTCAACCACGCTGCCTGCGCTGTTACTATTTCCGCTTATTCCAGTAGATTGGCCCGAAAATGCCGCTGGCGGGGTCAGCAAAGGTGTGACCTGACCGCTTTGGCTAATTTGAGCAAATGATGCACTTTGCCCCTTGCCAAAAGTTACATTCTCTACCTGGCCATCTGATCGGGTAATTTGTAACTCAATCTGACCATCCCACACGCCTACTAGCATGATTTCATTGATATAAGATAATTGAAAGGTCGTTCCCCTGATGCCTATGCTACCCACAGGAGTTTTCAATTGATAATTGCCGGCATCTCCCTTAATTGAGCCGGTCACTGTGCGCAAGCCACCTTTCACCAGTTCCATCACTACAGATCCTTGCTGATTGCCATCACCAAGCTTGTACTCTGAGATCAAAAGTTCGGTTTCACTTTGTAAAGCCAGTAAAGCGCCATCCGTCATCCTGAACTGAGCCTGACTTTGTGCACCTGTCCTGACCTGATCCACCGAAAACACTGGTGCTTTGCGGCTCAGGTCGCGACTTTGCTGAGTATCAGTCGCAATGGCTACTACGCTACCTCTGGCCATTAGCGTCAAACCAGCATTTGATGTGTCGTTTTGTGCGTAAATGCTGTGGCTGAATTGTGCCAGTCCGATGATCAGTGCAAGACTCAGGTTAGAACGCATAGCTGGCTCCTAGTACACATTCGGTGCGGTCATATTGGTACAAAGTGATGGGACTGTTCTTGTCGGTGTAACTGCATTTGAATTCGGTGCTCACAGCGGCGGAGTGCTGCCAGATCCAACTGCCTGTGAATAAAAACAAGCGTTCGTCCCTGACCACTCTGAACAGAGGATGAGGAGATTTGTATTTGATATCCTGCAACTCGGCTCGGGCCACGAACAGATGCGCAGTGCTGACAAGCCAAATGTTGCTGTAGCTGAACGAGCTGATATCTCTGCTGTTGTAATCTGCACTGTCCAGACGACTGCGTTCAGCAGAAAAACTCAGACTGGCCTGATTGATCCATCTCTGGCTTTTTCGCTCCCATGACACTGACAAGCTTTGTAAGGTCAGATTCAGTCTGTCGTCTAGTCTGTTATCTGAACGACCCGAGGTCCACTGCGCGCCAACAGTATGAACTGCGTTTAGCTGATAGTGAGCACTGATTAGCCCTCCCCAGTCGTTACGATACCATTGGCCGCCCAAACGCAGCGGCCTGCTATAAGCTTTCAGGCTATAACTGTATTGCTGATAATCAGCCTCGTAGCCCAGACGGGCGGCCAGAGACTGCCTGTCAAACTCAGAGAGCTGGTGAAAGACAGTAGTGTCCAGCTGAATATCTGCTAACCAGGCAGAGCGCTGATCCTGTTGCCAGCGCCCATCAAAGCTATAGGCCAATTGGTGAAAATAATCTTGGCTGGCTTTGCTTTGTGGAAACACATCTATTTCCCCTAAAGAGGGAATGAAAATTCTATCCTCAGCGGTCCCACTATTGACATTGTTATCCCGGCCTAAGCCATATTTGAACTTGTGTCTTTGATGACCCTTGAGCTTGTTTTCTGCCGCTGTCGTCGCTCGCCGCAACTGTGCGACAGGCTCCGCCAAATGAGCCAGTTGTTGCTGCTCTAATATGCTAATCTGCTGCAAAGCAGCCGGATAATTTTTTGTTTTGTAATAAGCATGAGCCAGGCTAAAACGGGCTTGCAGCCACAAAGGTTTGTCAGCCACGACCCGTTCCAGTGCAAAGATGGCTCTGTCGTTTTGTCCAACCTGAAGTGCAATCTGGCCATACGCCATATCAAAATCAGCATCTCCCGCCCATTCATCTTCTAATGTTTCAGCCAATTGATAAGCCTGCTGTAGCTGGCCGCTTTGCACTAACTGAATAAATCTGTTTTTGGGCTGAGACTCAGCAGAACTCGCAGCCCAAAGCTGAAATGGAGCAGTGATAAAGACCATCACTACAAATAGCTGCAGTAAGGACCGTAAAGGCTTTTTTATTTTTTGTCTCCCCGCTCGCCACACGGCAACCTCTTTTGCTTATAAAACTCATACAGCATGAGGGTTCAGGCTGCTGGTTTATTTTTTATCATTGTTAGAGGAATAGCAGGAAATCCCAAAAAGGAAAATGAATAATCTGTAAAAACATGTGTGTCGCCACAACTTTGCGTTATGAATGCGATACAACAATCAACAAGTTTAGTAATTGAGTGTCCATACTGGCGAATTGACAATCCAAGGTTAAAATTAAGTAAACAAAATATCCGAGGATGGGTTATGGCTCTGGCCCTGGTTCACAGCAGAGCGCGTTGTGGTTTGTATGCGCCTCTGGTGACAGTTGAAGTGCATTTAAGTCGTGGTTTACCCGGTTTTCAGCTGGTTGGCTTACCAGAAACCTCTGTCAAAGAAGCAAAAGACAGAGTACGTAGTGCGTTGATTAACAGCGGCTTTGAGTTTCCGGATCATCGAATCACAGTTAACCTGGCTCCGGCAGATTTACCCAAAGAAGGTGGCCGTTTTGATTTGGCTATTGCACTGGGCATACTGCATGCCAGTGGGCAGTTACAGGCTGATCTATCTGATTATGAGTTTTTTGGTGAGTTGGCCTTATCCGGAGAAATTCGCAGCATAGTTGGGGAATTACCTTTAGCTTTGGCTTGTAAAATGGCAGAGCATACAGCGGTATTCCCGCTACTTAATGCGATTCAAGCTCAGCAGGTGCCGGATATCAAGCTTTGTGGTGCAGAACACCTGTTGCAGGTGCATGCTTTTTTATTACAGCATCAAGCCTTACCTGCTATTCCGGCCATCCCAGAATCCGCACCGGAATTGCAGCCGGATCTGGCCGAAGTCAGAGGCCAGGCTCAGGCAAAACGGGTGTTAGAAATCGCAGCAGCGGGCGAACATAATATGTTGATGTTTGGACCTGCTGGTACTGGTAAATCTATGTTGGCGCAGCGTTTAGCCGGGATTCTGCCTGCATTGAATGAACAGGAAGCTCTGGAAACTGCGGCTATTTACTCTGTAGCAGCCCAGCCCAGGCCCTTGCAGCAATGGCATCAGCGCCCATTTCGCCAGCCACATCACACCTGTTCCGCTATAGCTTTAGTTGGAGGAGGCTCTGTACCTCGTCCTGGCGAGATATCACTGGCGCACAGCGGCGTGTTGTTCCTGGATGAAGTGCCGGAGTTTCCCCGCCCTGTACTGGAGTCCCTGCGGCAACCTCTGGAGACGGGCAAAGTGTTTATTTCCAGAGCAGCCCGGCAAGCCGAGTTTCCAGCCAGTTTTCAGTTGGTGGTCGCACTAAATCCTAGTCCTTCCGGCCATCATAAAGATGGGCGCTCCAGCCCGGAACAAATCCGTCGTTATTTAAGTCGCTTGTCCGGCCCCTTGCTGGACAGAATCGAGTTACAGGTTGAAGTGCCTCTATTGCCAAAAGGCAGTTTAAGCCAGACTCAGACTGAAGAATGCAGTGCAGCTGTAAAACAAAGAGTCTCAGCAGCCCGCATGTTGCAATGGCATCGGCAGGGGAAAGCCAATGCAAGACTAAACCTTACAGAAATGCAGCAATATTGCCAGCTCAGCAGTGCAGACGCCGCCTATTTTGAACATTGTCTGACTCAACTAAAACTGTCTGCCCGCAGCTATCACAAGTTATTAAAAGTAGCGCGAACTCTGGCTGATTTGGCGGCTCGTCCCCAGATAGACCGCAGCGATTTGCTCGAAGCTCTGAGCTATAGAGCCTTCGATCGCCTGCTCAACTATTTACAGTCGGCTTAAGCTGCAAAATGCCGATAAGCTGACTCAACGCGATAGCAAGTACACCGCCTAACATGAGCAGAGAAAAGGGTAAAGCAGTGCCAGTGTAAGCCAAAGCCAGCAAAGGACCTGCCAAAGCGCCGCTACCAAAACGCAAAGTCCCAATCACAGCCGTCGCAGTGCCACTATGTTCAGGGAAACGCATTAAAATCATTGCGTCAGCGTTGGTTGCAATTAAACCTAAACTTGCCATTAAAGGCGCAATACTCAGCACAGTGAACAGCAATTCCAGCTCCAACCCATTGACCAGACACAGCAAGGTGGCACTGGTTAAAGCTAATACCAACCCGAGATTCAGCATTCGCTGTGGCCCCACCTGACTGACTAGCCTGCTATTGCAAAAGTTAGCTAACATCAACATGCCAACATTGAGCGCAAACAACAGACTGAAGAGCTGCTCATTGACTCCAAAATACTCAATATAAACAAAAGGAACTGCGGTCAGAAAACAGAAGAATGCGAAAGATGCAAACATAGAAGTCGCTATTTGTGGTCGTGCAGCCAGATTAGAAAACACAAAGCGGTATCCTGCCAGCAGCTCCAGTTTACGCCCCTTCACTACAGGCACTGGATCAGGTAAAAACCTCCAGGTCAGCAGCAAAATCAATGACGAATACAAAGCTAGTACCAGAAATATATCCTGCCAATGCCCGATCCATAGCACTGCACTGCCAATAGCAGGAGCGATCAAAGGCGCCATCATCATAATCATCGACACATAAGACATGCCTTTGGCAGTATGTTCCTGATACAAAGCTCGGATAATACCTGGTACCACCACAGTAGCAGCACTACCAGCAAAAGCCTGTGCAGCTCGCAAGGCCAATAACCCTTCCGGATCCTGACAAAACACCAGAGCATAACTAGCCAGACTAAAAAACAATAGTCCGGCTAAAGCCAAAGGCCGACGCCCCACCGCATCAGCCAGAGGTCCAAATAACAGCATGCCCACACCATAAGCAGCCAGATAAATACTCAACGACTGTTGAATCACCCCAATGTCAGTGCCCAACTCTTTCGCCATCAAAGGCATAGCGGGTAAATACATGTCTATCGCTAAAGGAGTAATAGCTATGATGCTGGCGAGCAGCAGCAATAGACCAAAAGATACTGTTTTACTCATGATGAAATCCTGGCAGGAAGAAGTCAGATCATAACTGATTGAGGCAAAAAATATCCTACCCATAGTCGTAAAATTTGCGACACTGGTCCTGAACTATGTTAAAACAACACAGTTTAGCTGCCGCTCGTATTGCCGGAGTTCTTATGAAACAGCTCATTCTCTTGATTAGTTTTTGGTGTTTATTGGCTCAAGCAGCACCGATCAAAGTTGGATTACATGACTCGGCTCCCTGGGCTTATCGGAATGCACAGGGAGAAATCACCGGGCTGGATTATGATATTGTCAAAACTATTTTGCAGCGAGAAGGAATCGAAGCTGAATTCGAACTCTATAGCTACAGCCGTTTACTGAAACTCTTCTCAGAACATAAACTGGATATAGCCAGCCCGGTTGCAGTGCCTTACCCTGGTGCTTTTTACAGTCAGCCGTACTTTACTGTACTGGATGTTGTGGTTAGTAAAAGCGGTAGCCCTCTGAACATCACCACACTGGAAGATTTAAAAGACAAAACCGTAGTGGCATACCAACAGGCCAGCGAAGTCTTAGGACCTGATTTCGCAGCAGTGATCAAAAAAGCTCATTATCTGGAAGAAGCCGACCGGCAAAAGCAATTTGAGCTACTGATGAATAACAGGGTGCAACTGATGGTAGGTGATGAGAAGGTACTGGCCTATTATGCGGAAAAAAATTATGGTCCGGGCAGCATACAGATCCAGAAGATTTTTCCATCCGTCGATTATCCTGCCGCCTTTTGGAGCGCTGAGTTGCAGGCAAAGTTTAACTCAGGCCTGCTTCATCTGACTGAATCAGGTGAATTTCAGCAACTTCATGCGAAAAAAAGACTTTAGCCCAATGTCTTTATCGTCTGCGCCGGATTACCTGCCACCACGACATGAGCAGCTACATCTTTTGTCACTACAGCCCCTGCTGCTATAACTGCACCTTCTCCTATATTGACACCGGGCAAAATTATAGCACCCCCTCCTATCCACACTGAATTGCCGATAGTGACGGCATGGCCTTGCTCCAGCCCTGCTTTGCGTAGCACTGCGTCCAGAGGATGAGTCACAGTGTAGATCTGTACCCCAGGTCCAAGTAACACATCGTCACCAATACTGACTTTTCCTGCATCCAAAATGACACAGTTATGGTTGGCATAAAAATTCTGTCCAAGTTCTATGTTATATCCATAATCACAGAAAAAATGGGGCTCGATATAGCAGCTGCCTACTTTACCAAAAAGCTGACTTGCCAGCTGTTGATGAGCTTTAAAAGGCAAAGGCCCTTGTTGATTCATCTGTTGGCATAGCGCCTTTGCCTGTTTCCGCTGCAGAGCCAGACTTTTGTCTGCTGGATTAAACCATAACGCTGCTGCCATTTTTTCTTGTTCAGTCATCTATCCCGGCCCTTGTTTAATTTATGCATCAGATGATCAGGTACGCCTGATCGTTAACATAAAGCCTCAGGCTTTTTATAGTGTTATGCGTTGGAATAGAGATATACTAAGGTTAATGTTGTCGCTTAGCCGGGTTTATGAGATGAAAAAAACTAAAGTAATTACTACAGAAGAAATATTGCTCACCCTTTGTCATTCCGTGACTCAGGTTTTAGCTGCTGCTGGCAACGATAAAGTTGCTTATTCTCCTATGGTACAAAAAATCCAGAAGACCTGCTTACGTCCTGATCTGGGCTGTTTTGTATTGTTTGATGGTGGTTTTTCTGGGTTGGTCATCATCAACTTCACCTCACAGGCTGCTATGGAGATTTACCGTAAATACATGATGAGTATGGGAATGCCCGAATCTGAACTGGCTAACTTCCATACCTCTGACGAAGTGGGTAACGTGATGGGCGAGCTGATGAATCAAATAGTCGGCGACTTTACCAACAGAGTCAGAATGGAGCTGCAAACCTCTATTAATCAGAGCCAACCTAAAATGATGGCGATTAATAAACAAGTGCAAATTATGATCAACACCCAGCTGGACCAGCCTCAGGCACGCCGGGTCACTTTTAGCACACCAAACCACGCTATTTTCTACATGGAACTGTCGATGGATAAAACTGAGTTTATCCAGTTGCATGATTTTAGCCCGGTGCAGGATGAAAATCCGGACGACATTATCGCCAATACAAACGCGACGGACGCCGAACCCGTAGAAGTGATGACATCTGCTGACGTGGATGATGATTTCCTGAAAGATCTGGGTCTTTAAAAGCGTTTTGCTGCCGTTCGTTTATGGAACTAACGGCAGTTTTATTCTGAAGCTTGCTCCACCTGCCTGACTTTCCCCGACTGACAAACTGGCTTTGTGCCACTCCAGCACACGACAAACAATAGCCAGGCCCAGACCAAAACCGCCAAAACCTTTTTGTCGGCTGGGATCTAAACGGACAAAAGGTTTAAGCACTTCAGCTCTTAGCTCCGGAGCTATCCCAGGGCCATCATCTTCAACCCAAATTTCGACAGCCTCTGTACCGGAATGCAGTGTTAACACAACCTTGTTGCTGGCAAATCTTTTGGCGTTAACCAGCAGATTCTGCACTGCTCTTTCCAGATAATGGCCGTCGCAGACATAAACACAGCATTGTTTCACCTGCAATTCGATAGCGGCCCCAGGCAAAGCAGATAGCTTTTCAACCAAATTCTGTAGCAACTCCGACAGATCCACGTGCTGCAACTTCAATTGAGGTTCAGTGGATTCCAGCCTGGCATAATCCAACATCTCATCAACCAGTTGCTCCAGCTCTTTGACATCATTGAGCATTAATTGTTTTTCCTCAGCAGGTAAAGCGGACAGTTCCAGCGCAAAACTTAACCTGGCTAACGGAGTGCGAAGTTCATGCGAAACAGCCTGAGTCATTTCACGTTGTAATCCGAGCAAACGTTGAATTTGTTGCCGCATTTGTTCAAAACTAGCTGCTATAGGGGCAATAAAAGAGCGTACAGGCACAGTAGCTGTGGCCTTTGGATCTGACAATTGTTGTTTCAGCTTTTGAATATCGCGGGCAACTGGCCAAAGCCATAACCAGACCGCCACAGCCAGCAGCCCCAGAAACAGCAAACTGAACCAGTACGAGGGCACTGTATTTTCAGCTAGATCAGCAGGTCCAAGTTGCCATAAGTTGCCCTGTTGCATGGCGTAAAAAAACACCTGATCCCGCGTAAATAAAGGTACCACCTGACCTGCTTTCAAGGCCGCCAGCTCAGTTTCAGACCATAAAATGCTGCCAGCGGGCAGCAAAGTCGCTGCTAAATCAGAAGACAACTTAGCCGCAGGTAAAGCCTGAGTACTCAATTGTCCTGCCAGATTATCGGCGACTAACAGCACCCAGGGGGGCACCTCACTTTGAGTTTCCTGCCAGAGTCGCTCTACAGTCCAGCCAACTCCGACCAACACCAAAGATATAAAGAGGTAAAAATGCAGAAATAATCTGGACACTAACTCAACCCGAAGTAAAGCCTGTGGTTAGGCTTAAATCTCAAATCGGCATAAGACTGCAATTGCGTGGTAACACAGCGAAAACACCATCGCCACGACGTAATAAGTTGAGTCTTCAGAACTTTAATCATTCCAGGCATCAGCCACAAACAAATAACCTTTGCCCCAGACTGTTTTAATGCGGAAAGGCGTTTCGGCATTGTCATTCAGTTTGCGGCGTAAATGCGACACCCGGACATCGACAGTACGATCCAGACCATCGTACTCACGCCCAATAATTTGTTTATGGATAGCTTCACGTTTTACAGTTTGACCCGCATGTTTGGCTAACATCCACAACAAATCAAATTCATAACTGGTCAATTCCACCAATTGCCCACCAAAATGAGCTTCTCTGGCGCTGTTATTCAGCGTCAACTGACCAAAGCTGAGTTCCTGATTATCAGACTTAGGCGCCGGGCTACCGCGTCTTAATAAGGCATGTACTCTGGCCAGCAGTACGCGGGGCTCCACAGGTTTAATCACATAATCATCAGCACCAAGCTCTAAACCCAGGACCTGATCAATATCCCCCTGTTTGGCTGTTAGCATCAAAATAGGAGCAGTAAACCAGGGACGCACGGTACGACAAATGGTGAAACCATCCATACCTGGTAACATCAGATCCAGGATCATCAGATCTGGCTGCCAGGTCTGACAAATCGCAGGAACTGTATCACCACGACTTTCCAGCCGGACTTCAAAGCCTTGCTGCTGCAGGAAATTTTGCACTAAGGCAGCCAAACGGGCATCGTCTTCAACCAATAAGATTTTTTGCATTAAAACACACTCCAGGGCGCCACCAGGCGTCTTCTTTTTTCCGGCTGGCGACTTAATACAATTAACTCTTTTTGTAACAACACGTGGTTGTCATTTTGCAATCTGACTTCCGTCTTTCCCGACCAGCTTAAAAACTGCTGCCACTGCCCCTGTTGCGCCTGACTCCAGCACTGCATTTGCTGCTGAGCAAAATACAGGCATAGATTTTGTGCCTTGTCGCTGCGCCAACTAACACTGAGCTGTGCTTCACAGCTTTGCTCCGGCGTTGCAGCAACACAAAAAGCCGGACTCACCGACCAGCATAGTTCAGCCTCGCACTCAGAGGGTTGGGCGTTTGCCAGCAACAAATTACCAGCGAATAACAGCCCTAACATTCCCTATCCTTGCTTCAATAAAAACGATAACTCATACCTACAAACCAGGTCTGCACTGAATCGTCCTTCACTAAAGGACTATCGGTCATAGCACCATCCAAATGCAGATATCTATAAAAAGTCAGTAATGACCAGCGAGACGTCAGAGCTTTTTGCCAGCCTAACCTTAGTTCGGGTTGCCAACTGTCACGGCCTTTATATCTTTCCAGATAATACAGCTCATCTTCCCCAACGCCATAATAGGTATCTATTAGTTTAGAGCTTTTCCAATACAGTGTTGTCGTCAGGTCGAACTTGCCTCCGGCCAAAGGCCAGTAACCTGACCAGCTCCAGCTCGCATTCTGGCCATTGTATTTCGAATTGACGTCCTGCCAAAGATTCACCCTGCTTTGCCACTGTTCACCAAACCAGTTTAGCTGTAATCCGGCATCCAAAGCTGTAGGTCGCTTTTTCACATGTCCAATGGACACATTACTCATCGTCTTTTCTGAGCCTGTTTCAACGGCTGGAGGTAACAGTGCGCTCGAACCGCTCATCGTAATCACGTTACCGGCAAACCAGCGCTGAAAATAACCTTTTTCCGAATTTAACCGGGTCACCAGACTGACAGCAAATTGCTCGTTCTGCACCAGGCTGTAACCAAAAGTTCCATTGTCGACAAACCAGGTATCAGTGTAATAACTGAAATCCGGCAAAATCAGCATCGGAAAACTTTTACCATCATACAGAGGGTTGCTACGTTGACCTGCCCCCACAGCAACAGACAACTGAAATTGTTCAGCCCCTACACAAGTTTCCTCGCCTGTGGCGCATGCCCAGGCGGCACCGCAGCCACTGAGAAAGATGACAAAAAGCCACACTACTAATTTCATCGACAGGTCACCCAATCTATTCATGCGCATACTCTAGCAGTTAATGCAAAACAGCTTAAGTAAAGTTAACAACTTCACACAAATTGGCGCGTAGGGTCACAGCACTATAGTGCCGGACGACCAGGATCTATTACTAAGAAATATACGTATTTAAATCCGCTTATCAGCTAAGTTTGGCCTCCAGTGAAAAGGATCCAACAAGGCAATTTAATGCTATGATGCCTGCCATCAATGCGCGCAGTACCACTCTTAAAAACCGGGAACCGGAGCTGCGGCAAGGCGACAAGAGATAGAGACCCCAAGAGCATAGTCATTCTATGTGATTGGGGCTATAGAGCGCAGTCAACGCAGCTGCAGCTTCA
>NZ_JAIWOI010000068.1 GCF_020217005.1 Rheinheimera sp.
GCGACGTCTAATTTGAGTAGCGATGCTGCCCGGCCACCATAAGCCGGCCCCCAACCACCGGGCGAGAACTCAGCTCCGCCTATCACGTTCGGCGCGAAAATAGAGAAACGACCACCACCACCCACATCTTCCTCTTCACCTAAAGTGGCATCAAAGTGCACCGCTTTATCAAAGGGAAAGTCATCAACAAATAATAAATTATCCCGTGGACCACGGCCACGTACACTAAAGCTGGCGAACTCACTGGCGGATGCCAGGCCAGGCAAGCCATCCAACGACAACAGCGGATCTGCACCTCCGCCTACCGCACTTGCCAGGGCTTCTCTGTCGAGATAGATACTGGAGCCAGATGCAAAAACATCAGATTGTCGCCCTCTAACCTCAACCACCTCAATGGAGTGCTTTTTAAGTTCGAATTCTATCTTGATAGTTTTGCGCGTCACCACCCGCACACTGGGCGCATTTAATGAAGCAAAACCGCTTTTGGCAACGTCCACCGAGTACAGACCCGGCTCAAGCGACTCAACAAGGATACGACCTTGCTCATCAGTTTCTAACGTTTGAGTGGCAGAGGTTTCCCTTTGCTTAAGAGTGATCTGCACCTTTGACAGTGGCCGGTCAGTCGTCTGATCTTTGACGATAAACGTCAGCGCACCGGGCGCTTCTGCTGCATGGGCCACAAGAGGCAAGCCAATAAGGCCCCCCCACAACGTGATCCAGCATAGGTGTTTTAACTGTCTATTCATCTTGCTAACCTCCAAAAATCAACCCTGTTTATTTGAAGAACTGCAGGCAGGCTAGCAGAGCTAATGTGACTAAAAAGTCGCCAAAAGATGAAAGTTGTATTAGAGGCAGGATGGCTGTGGCGGCCACATCTTGCGATATGGTCGTTGTGACGCTTACATTCTGTCTGGGGTACAGAGCTGGTTTAGAAGCAAGTGCTGGATATTATGCTAAAAGCGTTTCGCCGCTGGCGAGACGCTTTAAAGTAAGGAATGTAGCAGTCAACTACAAGCGTGAAGTAACACCTACGCCTGCTCAGCACCATTAATCACAGCTTCAATATGATAACCATCCGGGTCAATCACAAAAGCCGCGTAATACTCATCGCCATAATCTGGTCTCAATCCAGCAGCACCATTGTCTTTGCCGCCATGCAATAAAGCAGCTTTATGGAACTCATCCACAGCAGCCCGGCTTGGTGCTGCAAAAGCCAGATGAAAGCCAGGTACTGAACCTGACAAAGTTTGTGCTCTGAGTTTGATGGCAAACTTATCGCCACCGTTGCTGTAGCCATAACCTACAGCACAATCCGGGTCATCGTCACTGATATCATCCCAAACCCGGACATAACCTAAAGCGGATAACACAGCATCATAAAAAGCGGCTGAACGATAAATATCAGAAACACCAAAAGAAACATGATGCAGCATAA
This sequence comes from Rheinheimera sp., assembly GCF_020217005.1. Classification (GTDB taxonomy): domain Bacteria; phylum Pseudomonadota; class Gammaproteobacteria; order Enterobacterales; family Alteromonadaceae; genus Pararheinheimera. The sequence continues at coordinate 1,436 of NZ_JAIWOI010000068.1, forward strand.
AACCTCAAAGTAAGGACGGTTGATTAAGGAGTCGTGATCTATCACAACTCGCATGTCTGGCGCTATTTGGCTGGCAGGGATAAACCCTGATTGGTGTTGGATTGGAATTATAGACGGGCGGGTACAAGACCCGCCCCTACAATTTAGAATCGACGAGAAGCCCATAAACAAGGCCAGCTTTCGCTGGCCTTATAAAACTTACTTCTTATTCACCAGATTCGCTCTGGCTTTTAAGATCCGGTCCCGTTTGTATTGCTGATTAGGCGTCAGCGTATTACGTTTACCGGCAAATGGGTTTTCGCCTTCGCGGAATTCAATCCGTACCGGAGTACCCATCATCTGCAGCGATTTACGGAAATAGTTCATCAGATAACGTTTGTACGAATCTGGCAAGTCATCGACCTGATTACCGTGGATCACGATAAGAGGTGGATTGTAACCACCGGCGTGAGCGTATTTCAGCTTGACGCGACGACCTTTCACCATAGGAGGCTGGTGGTCTTCTACTGCCATTTTCATAATACGGGTTAAAAGTGCCGTACTGACACGACGGGTGGCCGAGTCGAATGCTTCTTCTACCGATTCAAATAAGTTACCCACACCAGAGCCGTGTAAAGCAGAGATAAAATGCAAACGGGCAAAGTCGATAAAACCTAAACGTCTGTCGAGCTCACGTTTTACATCGTCTTTAATGCGATCGTCCAATCCGTCCCATTTATTGACCGCGATCACCAAAGAGCGGCCTGAATTTAACACAAAACCTAAAATACTTAAGTCCTGATCCGAAATACCTAAACGGGCGTCCAGCACTAAAATCACCACGTTGGCATCTTCTATCGCCTGCAGGGTTTTAATCACAGAGAACTTTTCGACCATATCGTCAATTTTGCCACGACGACGCACACCAGCAGTATCAATCAGGGTGTATTCCCGTTCACCGCGAGTCATAGGGATATAAATCGAATCCCTTGTGGTGCCTGGCATGTCGAATACCACGACACGCTCTTCACCTAAAATACGGTTGGTTAAAGTTGATTTACCAACGTTTGGACGACCCACTATGGCCAGCTTGATATGCTGATCCTTCGCCTGGGTAATGTCTTCTTCGCTTTCGTCCTCTGGTTCAAATTCTTCCGGTAATTCTTCGCCTTTTTCGATGGCAGCTATACGCTGTTGTTGTTGTTCAGACAACAAAGGCAATAACGCATGTTGCAGCAAAGACACCACACCACGGCCATGTACAGCAGCGATAGGATAAACTTCGCCTAAGGCCAGACTGTAGAAATCTGCAGTGGCAGTGTCAGCATCCAGACCGTCCGTTTTGTTGGCGACCAGAAATACCTTTTTGTTAATACGGCGTAAGTGCTGGGCTATTGCATCATCAGCCACCATAGCGCCGGCGCGGGCGTCGACCATAAATAGCACTACATCGGCTTCATCTATGGCTTTGAGTGATTGCTCAGCCATTTCCACTTCAATGCCTTGCTCATTGCCGTCTATACCACCGGTATCGACCACAATAAATTCATAACCTTCGTATTTGACTGAACCGTATTTGCGGTCACGCGTCAGGCCCGGATAATCCGCCACTAAGGCATCACGGGTGCGGGTCAAACGGTTAAATAATGTTGATTTTCCAACGTTGGCTCTGCCAACCAAAGCCACTACAGGTAACATGGTTTTACCTCAAATAAAATTACTATGTATCCTTGTGGATACCGCAGGCCAACTGGCCTTCTTACTCTGTGACGTCAGGCTTTTCAGCCGCGGCACCTACCTATACCTAAGTAACCTGGAGTTGCAGCAAGGCGACAAGCCAGTGAGTCCCCAGGAGCATAGTTAACCTATGTAACTGGGGCAAGATGGCGCGGTCAACAAAGCTGCAGCTTCAGGTACGACGGCTATAAATCGTTAAACTTTATTAAACAACAAGGCCGGAGGCGATGGTTTATCGGCTCCGACCTTGTCTTATTCCATACTCAGCTGGTTTAAGGTAAGCGTATTAAACTTAGCTCACCGTCCCGGGTTTGGATCACTAATTCATCGGCTGAGCTGACGCCCTGCACATAAAAACCTGAACCATAAGATTCCTGAGCAACAAATTCTCCGGTGTTTTTATCTAACCAGAATAAGTTGCCTTCGACATCACCAATAGCCAGATAGTCTTTATAAACTGCAGGTCCGGTCAGGAAATGCTTATGCAAACCTAACTGAGCCCATTGCTCTAAACCATTACGGCGGTCAATCGCAAAGATCTTGCCAACGCTGTCGACCAGATAGATGGTATTGCCTTCAACTACCATGTCGCGGAAACTGGCGTATTCACGTTTCCACATCACCCGGCCGGTACGCAACTCCAGTGCAACCAGCTCGCCGTTAAAGGCAATAGCGTACACTGTGCCATCTACAACTATAGGGGTTGCATCCACGTCGACCATACGGGATAAATCTGTTGCGCCTTTTGGCACCGCTATGGCTGCATCCCATGCCAATACGCCTTTATCGGCTATTAGTACTGACACTTTGCCTGCGCCGCTACCAAAAATAACACCACCACTGGCAATGACTGGTTCGCTGGTGCCACGTAAGCTTAATAAAGCACTTTCCTGCTCATGCATCCAGCGCTGTTCACCTGTATCCGGATGCAATGCAAACAGATAACCAGCTGAGGTGTTGACCAACACATAACCTTCACCAGCGGCTGGACTGGCAATAACTTCGCCTTTGACCTTCACGCGCCATACCAGCTCTCCTGTCTCAGGATTTAAAGCCACTACATCGCCATTTTCTGTACCGACAAAAACTTTGTCGTAGCCCGCACTGACACCACCAGAAACCCGGGCTGTTTCCGAGTTCCAGAACTTCAGGCTATCCAGCAAACTGCCGGTGCCATCATCGCGCACATCAAAGGTCCATAGACGATCGCCTGACTCGCGGTCAAAAGCCATCACTAAACCAGCCCGGCTGGCGGCAAAGACTTTGTCTTTATAAATCAGAGGTCGTAGCGATGAGTCATAATGCTCAACACCATCACCAACAGATGCGCTCCAAATTTCTTCGGGCTCAATTTTGTTGTTAATTTCCGGGTAGACCAATTCTTCTTTGGAAGAACAAGCGGCCAAAGTCGTCAACAACACCAGCATTAAGCTGATACGGGACCTGAATAACTTCACTCTTACACCTTAAGCAGCAGTTACGTGCGCCAGTTCGTCTAATTTCACTTTCAGAATTGGATTCTGAGCGTCTTTGGTTGCTGCTACAGCAGCCAGATAAGCAGTTTTAGCTTTGGCCAGCTCACCTGAATTCAACAGCACATCACCAGTCAGCTCTTGTTGTTGTGCTTTAAATGCCTCAGGCACTGAGATAGCTAAAGTAGCTAAAGCGGCCGGATAATCTTTTTGTTCGTTTTGCACCCGAGCCAGGCGTAATTGCGCCAGTGCTTTAATTTCAGGCTGAGTTGCAGCAGTGATAACCCAGTTCAGCTGTTTTGCTGCAGTGGTGTAATCCTCTTTCGCCACAGCTTCTTTGGCGGCAGCAAAAGCGGCCAGCAATGCATAAGAAGAGTCACTGTTTTTATCAACAAAAGTCTGGAATTGCGCTAATAACTCTGGATTATCCGCAGCGTCTTGCTGCTGTTCCAATAATTTAGTGTACGCGCTTGAAGACGCCATTGCGCTTTCTAACTGCTGGTCCTGGAAATAACGCCAGCCATATAAACCACCTAAACCCAAAACAACTCCGGCAATAATGGCAGTACCATTTTCTTTCCAAAAGCGTTTAATTGCTTCGACTTGTTGTTCTTCGCTATTGTAAATTTCCATCTTCGATCCCTATAAACCAGCTGCTTTACGGAACAGCTTCATGCGGTCAAATTTATATTGTCTTGTTAAGACAGCTGTTTGATATAGCTGCTCAGCTCAGTTAATTTAATATTTTGTTGTGGCTTATCTTCTCTGAGCCATTTCAGCGTAATTTCGCCGGCAGCCAGTTCAGTTTCACCTAATAACAGGCCAAGGCTGGCGCCAGACTTGTCGGCTTTTTTCAGCTGTTTCTTTAAGTTACCGCCACCACAATGCATCATTAAGCGCAGCTCAGGTAACTCATTCCGAAGGGCTTCGGCAATAGAAACTGCGGCAAGTTCCGCGCTCTCCCCTAAGGCCATCAGATAAATATCAGTTTGAGCCTGTACTTGTGGTAATAACTCTAAGGTTTGCAGCAATAATACCAGTCGTTCCATACCTAAGGCAAAACCAACGGCAGGAGTGGCTTTGCCGCCCAGTTGCTCTACCAGACCGTCATAACGGCCACCAGCACAGACTGTGCCTTGTGAACCTAAACTGCTGGTGACCCACTCGAATACGGTTTTGTTGTAATAGTCCAGCCCACGCACTAAACGCGGATTGATCACAAACCCAACTCCAGCTGCTTTTAAGCGTTTTTGCAGGCCATCAAAATCAGCCTTAGATTCTTCATCCAAGTAATCTAACAACTGTGGCGCTTTGCCCAGCATTTCCTGCATCACAGGATTTTTGCTATCCAGCACCCGCAGCGGATTGCTGTACATGCGGCGTAAACTGTCCTCATCCAGCAACTCTTTATGTTGCTCTAAATAAGCCACTAAAGCTGCGCGGTAATCAGCGCGAGCCTGATTTGAACCTAAAGAGTTCAGCTCCAGCGTCACATGAGCAGATAAACCTAAGCTTTGCCATAAACGGGCACTGAGCAAAATCACTTCTGCATCAATGTCCGGGCCTGCCATACCAAAAGCTTCTAAACCAAACTGGTGGAACTGGCGGTAACGACCTTTTTGCGGACGTTCGTGACGAAACATAGGGCCCATATACCACAGGCGCTGCTCCTGGTTGTACAGCAAACCGTTTTGATTGGCTGCACGCACACAAACCGCTGTGCCTTCGGGACGCAAGGTCAGGCTATCACCGTTGCGATCAGCAAAGGTGTACATTTCTTTTTCAACGATGTCGGTCACTTCACCAATAGAGCGTTTAAACAGCTCCGTCATTTCTACGATAGGAAAACGAATTTCCTCATAGCCATAGTTTCGAACTGTTTTACGTAAAATCTGTTCCACGTGCTGCCATGCCGGAGTATCGGCAGGTAAGCAGTCGTTCATGCCACGAATGGCCTGGATATCTTTTGACACAGGTTTTATCTCTTTATCCTAAGCGGATGGTGCAGCAAGGCCGCTTAATCCAGCTGTTTAATTTCAATCAGTTTTTTTTGCTCTGCCAGATACAACCGTATCTGCGCTTCCAACTGCTCTGCCACGCTGTTGTTATCAATACGTAATTTCTGGCGCTGACCTTTGAGGTAAAAACCACTCATCCGGTTTGCTCCTGCTACACCTAAATCAGAGATCAAGGCTTCTCCGGGACCATTTACCACACAACCTATGACAGACACAGTAACAGGATCGACCACATCTTCTAACCGCTGCTCCAGTTCATTCATGGTTTTGATTACATCAAATTCCTGACGGGAGCAGCTTGGGCAGGCAATAAAATTGATACCGCGGGAGCGAATACGCAGTGATTTCAAAATATCAAAACCCACTTTCACTTCTTCCACAGGGTCTGCGGCCAGTGAAATACGTAAGGTATCGCCTATGCCTTCGGACAACAGCATGCCAAGGCCTATGGCTGACTTCACGGCTCCAGCTCTAGCGCCACCCGCTTCAGTTATACCTAAATGCAGCGGTTGTTTAATTTGTTTTGCCAATAAGCGATAAGCACCTACAGCCAAAAACACGTCGGATGCTTTGACACTGACTTTAAACTGGTCAAAGTTCAGCCGATCCAGAATTTCGACATGACGCATGGCCGATTCCACTAGCGCTTCTGGTGTAGGTTCGCCATACTTTTCCTGCAAATCGGCTTCCAGTGAACCACCGTTCACACCAATACGGATTGGAATGTTTTTATCGCGTGCCGCTTCAACCACTGAACGAATACGGTCCTCACGACCTATATTGCCAGGGTTAATACGTAAGCAGTCAACTCCGTATTCAGCCACTTTCAGCGCGATACGGTAATCAAAATGAATATCGGCTACCAGCGGAATAGGCGATTGTTGTTTAATCAGCTTAAAGGCTTCTGCCGCTTCCATAGTGGGCACAGACACCCGCACTAAGTCAGCGCCAGCTTTGGCTATAGCCTGAATTTGCGCCACTGTGGCTTCGACATCTGTGGTTTTGGTATTGGTCATTGACTGTACAGCAATAGGCGCATCGCCGCCTATCAGTACATTACCCACTTTGATTTGCGTGGACTGTCGTCTTTTAATAGGATTTTCTGCGTAACTCATCAGTTTTGTCCGAGGGTTAACCGGGCGACCCGACCTGTTGGATAACCTGACAGATCAATGGCTTCGCCATTAAAGCTAAGAGTGGCTGCTGCTGCGTTGCCCAATAATACTTTGACTGGCGCAACACCGCGTAAATTTAATTGTTCACCGGCCTGACGGCTGCCAAATACCAATCTCTTACCTGTGGCATCCACTACATCGACCCAACATTCTGCGCTAAGCGACAAACTGATAGTGGCGTTTGTTTCAGCCTGTACTGTACTTTGTGGGTCTGGCGTAGTGACAGTTGGTGTTAATACCGGAGTTTCTGCTGTTGGTGTAACTGGCTGTTCGACTGAAGGTTCAGTCTGAGGCTCAGTAGTTTGAACAACAGGGCTCTGCGGGCCTGACAGGTTCTCAGCTGAGGCAACTGCTGGTTCAGCAGCACTCTGCTCAGACAAGGGCGCAGAACCAGCGGTATCCTGCGTCGCATCTACCGTTGCTTGTTGCTGCACAGTTTCGACGTGAGCACTATCTGCCACTGCTGCAGAAGGTGAAGTCGGCGATTCGGTGGCGGTAGGCGAATGGTCCAACTGAGTCACAGGGATTTCGTTATGAGGTTGGGTACTTTGCTGGTAAAGCGGAGCCTGACCTGGCTGCGCATTTGCGGCGGCCGGTTGCACAGACGCAGTTTCCAGCATAGATTCGTCCGTTTGCGCCATAGGTAACGCAGTACTGGCAGAACTGCTACCAAAGCGACTTTGCCAAAAACCAACGACCAGCAAAACGATAAACACAAAAATGACAAAATAAGTCACCCACATAAAACGGTTTTCTGTGGCTTCTGTTGCTGTGCGTTTAGAGAAACTGCGGGTCAGACTTGGAACTTGATGTAAACCTTTGGAGTTACTGCTGTATGCATCCAGTACTTGCTGGGCTGGTATTTTCAGCAATTTAGCATATGAACGCAGGTAACCACGAACAAAGGTTGATGAAAGTTTGGCATCAACCCTGTCCTGCTCCAAATCTTCAATCAAGCCTTTGCTTAAATTCAATTGCTGCGCCACTTGCGCCACAGAAAGATCTTGTTGCTCACGAGCCTGGCGTAATGTTTGACCTGCGCTAAGAGTGGGCTGCGTTAATTCAGTCGTCATAATTCTAATTGTGCCGGATCTTTTAAGTAGATAAATTGCCCAGCCCTAATGGGGCTTTGCTCAGTTAAGTTGTTCCATTGCAGCAGGCTGGATAGTTTCACCCTGTAACGCATCGAAATCCGGAATAAGGTATCGCCATACTGGATTTGATAACGTTCTGGTACTTCAATTTGTGGTTCGATCTGCCGGGGTGCCTGTTGTCCAATCCACAGGATTTGTCCCTTGACTATAGGCTGATTATCACGCAAAGAGTTCCAGCTGATTATATCGCTAATAGTAACACTGTAACGCTCTGCTATGCCATACAAGCTTTCATCTTGTTGCACCTGATGTTGCATAACCTGACCAGTGTAACCAGAACCTGTGTTTTTAGACTCTGCAGCGAGTTCAGCAGCAGACTGAACGACCACAGTGTCGCTGGTCTCTTCTGTTACAACTTTCTCTGAGGGCTGCGTCTGTTGAGCCTGCTGAGCTAAGGGCGGCTTTTTACGGGTAATTTTAATTTTGGGCTGAACTACGCCTGCTTGTACCTGTTCAGTGGGTTGTTGCAGCAGCTGTTGTTTATACGCTTGCCTGAGCAGACTAAATTCCGACTCGCGCAACTTGCCCTGACTAAATAGCAAGGTTTCCTGGCTTTGCGGATAAGTAGTCAGCAGCAACTGCTCTGCGGATTGCATTCTTTGATAATCTTGCTGTTCCTGTGCAATCAGATAGCCCAGTAATACAGAACGAGGGGAAATCTGGGATGCGCTTTGCATTCGATCCAAAAGCACCTGGGCGTCTGCTAAATCAGCCATCGCATAATTGACCGAAGCCAGGTTAAACAAAGCACTGGGCCGACTGGCATTGTGCTTGATCGATAAATCCAGATAAGCCTTGGCTTGAATAAAATCTTTTTGTTCCAGCCGGCACAAGGCAATATTTTCATAGCTGTCTGCAGCGCGGATATAACCTGGGCGGCTTATCGCCTGTAGCAGCAACTGCTCAGCTTGCTGATACTTGCCACGCTGACATAAAAAAGCGCCGTAGTTGTTATAAGAGTCAGCGTTATCAGGCTCGAGATCTATGGCTTTTTGATAAGATTTTTCTGCAGCTTCAAACTCCGCCACTT
>NZ_JAIWOI010000069.1 GCF_020217005.1 Rheinheimera sp.
GTTGATAATAGTAGGCCATGGCGTTATGCACTTCGGCCAGTTCAGGCGCTAAGCTTTTGGCTTTTTCCAGATTAAACTTGGCCTGGGCATTATCACCCCTTTGCAGGTAATTAATGCCTAATGCGATGCGGGTGCGGGCAGCTTCTTTATGATCCGTCTTAGGACGGACCTGGCGGTCACTGCCCACTACTGTGGTTTCAGTGACACAAGCTGCCAACTGTAAACTGAAAATAACACAAGCTAAGAGCCTGAGTTTTTGCATAGCGATACCAGTTTAATGGAGTGTTACACCATTTTTACTGAAATCTCCTGACCTTTCATCTGTTTTTTTGCTAAACGTTTCGTGCGGTCAATCACATCACCCACTAACTGACCGCAAGCCGCGTCAATATCATCGCCGCGGGTCTTGCGAACCATGACGGTATAACCATGCTCCTGCAGCACTTTATTAAAGCGGTCGATGCGCGAATTGCTGGAGCGTTTGTAAGGTGAACCTGGATATGGGTTAAAAGGGATCAGGTTCACTTTTGACGGCGTGCCTTTAAGCGCATGCGCTAATTCGTGGGCTTGTTCCATGCTGTCGTTGACACCATCAAGCATCACGTATTCAACTGTGACTTTATCGTTGGCACGGGAATCCGTAACATAACGCTTTGCCGCAGCCAGGAATTCTTCCATAGGGTATTTTTTATTTACAGGCACTAATTCATCACGCAGGGTATTGTTTGGTGCATGCAATGAAATGGCCAGAGCCACATCGATACGTTCTTTTAGCATATCCAAAGCAGGCACTACACCTGAGGTACTTAAAGTGACACGGCGTTTGGATAAACCAAAACCAAAATCTTCCAGCATCAGCTCCATGGCTGGCACCACGTTATTCAGATTCAGCAAAGGCTCACCCATGCCCATCATGACCACGTTGGTCACTGGTTTTTCGCCTGTATCACCGTAGCTGCCGATGATCTGCGCAACACGCCAGACCTGACCAATGATTTCAGACACTTTCAGATTGCGGTTAAAACCCTGTTGGGCAGTGGAACAAAAGGTACATTCTAAAGCGCAACCCACTTGCGAAGACACGCATAAAGTACGGCGGTCTTTTTCCGGGATCCAGACAGTTTCCACTTCCTGACCACCAGACAAACCCATCACAAACTTGATTGTGCCATCGGCGCTGTCCTGACGCGTCACCACAACAGGCGCTGCAATCACAGCTTTTTCTTTTAATTTGTCGCGTAACTTCTTGTTGATGTTGGTCATTTTATCAAAGTCATCGATGCAGAAATGGTAGATCCATTTCATCACCTGATCAGCTCTGAAGCCTGCTTCACCAATAGAGACAAAAAACTCCTTCATCTGGGCTCGGGTCAGATCAAGCAGATTGACTTTGTTTTCTGTTTGGCTCATTTGGGCATTTCCTCACAACATAGATAGATAAAAAGTAGGACAGTTTAAATAGATAGAAAGGGAGCTAAGCTCCCTTTTCTTATTCATCGTCCTTGTAACGCATTCTAAACCTGAGTAATTGGAGTTGCAGCAAGGCGACAAGTGCTCAAGACCCCAGGAGCATAGTTTACTATGTGACTGGGGCGAAAGCGCGCTGTCAACGAAGCTGCAGCTTCAAGAACGACGGTTTAAATTAACGAGTACGGGCGCACAGCTCAGCTTCAGTGAAGAAGTAAGCAATTTCACGGGCAGCAGAAGCAGCAGCGTCTGAACCGTGAACAGCGTTCTCGTCGATGCTGGCAGCGTAATCAGCACGTAAAGTACCGGCAGCAGCGTCTTTCGGGTTAGTAGCACCCATGATTTCACGGTTTTTACGTACAGCGTCTTCGCCTTCTAATACCTGAACCATAACTGGGCCAGACGTCATGAAAGATACTAAAGCGTTGAAGAATGGACGCTCTTTGTGCTCAGCGTAGAAGCCTTCAGCCTGTTCACGGCTTAAGTGCAACATTTTGGCAGCAACAATACGTAAACCTGCAGACTCAAAACGGTTGTAGATAGCACCGATGTGGTTTTTCGCAACTGCATCAGGTTTTACGATTGAAAAAGTACGTTCTAAAGCCATGACAGACTCCTGTAATCAAAAGGGTGAATAAAATTTAAGGCCGCGAATTATACGCTAAGGAAAATAAAAAGCCTATGTTTATGTGTGAGGTCTTACGGCAGACCGCCACCAGGTTAAACCTTGCCACTGCCCTGATAAAAAAAGCAGCCTAAGGCTGCTTTATTGCAATGCCGAAGCAGAGGCTTAGTGCCCCTCGCTGACCATATTGACTGTGTATTTAGGGATTTCGACCACCAGATCTTCATCCGCAATACGGGCCTGACAGCCTAAACGTGAATCTGGCTCTAAACCCCAGGCTTTATCCAGCATATCGTCTTCCAGCTCATCGCTAGGATTCAGCGACCGGAAGCCTTCACGTACTATGACGTGACAGGTGGTACAGGCACAGGATTTTTCGCAGGCGTGTTCGATAGAAATGCCACACCGCAGCGCCACATCCAGCACAGTTTCGCCTGTTTTGGCTTCCACTGCTGCGCCTTCAGGGCATAATTCTGCATGGGGTAAAAAGATGATTTGTGGCATATCAGACCTCGTCGACCTTATGACCCTGCAATGCACTACGAATGGAGATATCCATACGGCGCGCTGCAAACTCATCCGTTATATGATTGGTATGTTCAATGGCCGCTTTAATGGCCGCCGTATTATCGCCTTGTTTCACTTTAGCCAGTTCAGCAAGGGCTTGTTCGACATTTAACTTTTCTGCATCGCTTAACAGCGCGGCATCCGCATTTAAAGCTGCAGTCACAGCTTCCAGCACCCGCTCTGCTTCCACCTGTTGCTCTTTTAACAAACGCAGTTGCATATCCTGTTTGGCATACAACATAGAGCTTTGGATCATAGTCGCGACCTGATCATCACTTAAACCGTACGAAGGTTTGACCTGAATGCTGGCGCTGACGCCGGTCGATTTTTCCTGAGCTGTTACGCTGAGCAAGCCATCAGCATCAACCTGGAAAGTAACCCGGATATGAGCACCACCTGCGGCCATAGCCGGAATGTTGGTCAGGTTAAAACGTGCCAGTGAACGACAGGCATCCACCAGTTCACGTTCACCTTGCAATACATGGATAGCCATAGCGGTCTGGCCATCTTTAAAGGTGGTAAATTCCTGAGCCCTGGCTACCGGGATCACTGTATTACGTGGAATAATTTTTTCCACTAAGCCGCCCATGGTCTCTAAACCTAAAGACAGAGGTATCACATCAAGCAGCAAAGTATCGTGATCGGACTTATTGCCGACCAGCACGTTGGCCTGAATAGCAGCACCTATAGCCACTACTTTGTCCGGATCTATAGACGTCAGAGGTTCTGTCGCAAAAAACTCCGCCACAGCGCTTCGTACTAAAGGTACACGGGTCGAACCACCCACCATCACCACTTGCTGAATTGCTTCGATGTCTAAACCGGCATCACGCAGCACTTGTTTACAGGCACGAATGGTCTTGCGCACTAAAGGCTGAATTAAAGCGTCAAAATCAGCACGACTGATCTGACCTTTAAATTCACCAGAAGCTAAAGGCAGAACAAAATCCAACTGCTCTATTGCACTTAAGTTTTCTTTGATTTGGCGGGCAGTGACCAGGTACTGGCGCAGTTCTGAATGCGAAAGTGTGCTTTGGCCAGTTTGCTGTTGTAACCAGCTGACTAAGGCATGATCAAAATCATCACCACCCAGAGCTGAGTCACCACCAGTAGCTAAGACTTCAAACACACCACGCTTTAAACGCAGGATGGAGATATCAAAAGTTCCGCCACCTAAGTCGTAAACAGCAACCACACCTTCCTGACCAGAATCCAGGCCATAAGCTAAAGCTGCTGCTGTAGGTTCGTTTAATAAACGTAATACGTTCAGGCCAGCCAGCTTGGCAGCGTCTTTGGTCGCTTGACGTTGCGAGTCATCAAAATAAGCAGGCACAGTAATAACCACACCTGTCAGCTCGCCACCTAAGGTCTGGCTTGCTGTATCGGCTAAAGTCGCCAGGATTTCAGCAGAAACTTCCACCGGGTTTTTAATACCCTGAATAGTGTTTATCGCCACTAAACCAGATTGATCGACCAACTGATAAGGAATATGTTCTGCATCGGAGTTGATTTCTGCAAATCCCCGGCCCATCAAACGTTTAACTGACACTATGGTATTGTGTGGGTCCAGCACTGCATCGGCAGCTGCGGCATGACCAACGATGACCTTGTCCGCGGTGTAACGCACCACGGATGGCACCATGTCTTGCCCTGCTGCATTAAACAGAGTTTTGGCTTCACCACTGCGAACGGTAGCTACGAGCGAATTGGTGGTACCGAGATCAATACCTGCGGCTAACTTGTGCTGGTGTGGAGCCGCGCTTTGACCGGGCTCTGCAATTTGTAATAACGCCATGCTGCTCTTTAGTCTTGTGTTTGTTGTTCAAGAAGTTCCAGCTCTTGCTGCAACTTAAAGAAAAATTTGAGTTTGCGGATTATATCAGCAGCCTGATGATCCTGCTCAGGGCTGTTGGCGTCCAGTGCCGCTTGCAACTGTCGTAATAAGGCTTTTTTCTGTTGCTGAATTTGCTGATCGGCTTCGTCAATTAATGGGTAAGGATCCGCCGCTTCGCTAATCTCTGCCAGCAATTCACGTAATTCCATTTGCTGCATTAAAAACGCAGGTTCCATAAAACTGCGCTGCTCGTTACTGATTTTTAAGCCCCGTAGCGCCAACAAATGTTCTGCACGTAATAACGGCTGCTTTAAACTGTGATACGCATCGTTAATATTGGCCGCCTGTTGCACAGCCATCAGCTTATCGCGCTCTGAACCCGCCGCATGTTTATCCGGATGAAACTGACGCTGTAGTTCCAGATACCGGGTACCTAATTCAGTCAAATCCAGCTCAAACTGAGCTGGCAGATGAAAAAGCTGAAAGTAATTCATCTGCGCCCTTAGTTAAACTGTGAAGCTTTCGCCACAACCACATTCGCCATTGACGTTGGGATTGTTAAACTGGAACCCTTCGTTTAAACCTTCTTTGACAAAATCCAGCTGAGTACCATCTATGTACACCAGGCTTTTACCATCCACAATGAGTTTCAGATCGTTTTGCTCAAACACCTGATCGTCATCGTTTAACTCGTCAACAAACTCCAGCACATAAGCCAGACCTGAACAGCCTGTGGTTTTGACGCCGACACGCAAGCCAAGACCTTTGCCTCTGTTGGCGAGGAAACTTCTGACGCGATCCGCTGCCGCTGGTGTCATTGAAATAGCCATAACTTAGTTCCCGTGACGTTGTTTGTAATCCGCAATGGCTGCTTTGATTGCATCTTCCGCCAGAATAGAGCAGTGGATTTTTACCGGAGGCAAAGCCAGTTCCTGCGCTATATCGGTATTTTTAATTAAAGCCGCTTCGTCAATGCTCTTGCCTTTGACCCATTCAGTCACTAATGAGCTGGAAGCGATAGCGCTGCCACAGCCGTAGGTTTTGAACTTGGCATCTTCGATAATGCCCTGATCGTTAATTTTTAACTGTAACTTCATTACGTCACCACAAGCTGGCGCGCCGACCATACCTGTTGCTACGCTTGGGTCGTCTTTGGCGAATGAACCCACGTTACGCGGATTTTCGTAGTGGTCTATGACTTTGTTGCTGTATGCCATGGTGCTTACCCCTAATGATGCTGTTAACTTAGTGTGCAACCCAGGCAACACTGCCCAAATCCACGCCGTCTTTGTACATTTCCCACAGAGGTGACATGTCGCGTAATTTACCAATGGCGTCATGCACTATCTTAATGGTGTGATCAATTTGCTCTTCCGTGGTGTAACGGCCGATGCTGAAACGAATAGAACTGTGTGCCAGCTCGTCGGTTAAACCTAAAGCCCGTAATACATACGAAGGCTCCAGACTGGCTGAAGTACAAGCTGAACCTGAAGATACGGCGATGTCTTTTAACGCCATAATCAGCGACTCACCTTCGACATAGTTAAAGCTGACGTTGGTAATACCAGGCACACGTTGCACTGCATCACCATTTAAAAACACTTGTTCTATGTCTTTAATACCATCCAGCAGACGGTCACGTAACACAGCAACACGTTCACGCTCAGCGTGCATTTCTTCTTTGGCGATACGGAAAGCTTCACCCATGGCCACAATCTGATGCGTGGCTAAAGTACCGGAGCGCATACCACGCTCATGACCACCACCGTGCGTCTGAGCTTCTAAACGAATACGTGGTTTACGACGCACATACAAAGCGCCAATGCCTTTTGGACCATAAGTTTTATGGCCTGAGAATGACATCAAATCAACTTTTAAGGTCTCTAAATCAATATCCACTTTGCCTGTCGCCTGAGCAGCATCAACGTGGAAAATAATACCTTTGCTGCGGCACAGTTCGCCGATAGCAGCGATGTCCTGGATCACACCAATTTCGTTGTTGACAAACATAATGCTGATGACCGTGGTATCAGGACGGATAGCGGCCTCTAATTTATTCAGGTCCACTAGACCGCTGGCTTCAACATCCAGATAAGTCACTTCAAAACCTTCACGTTCCAGAGCACGCATAGTGTCCAGTACAGCTTTGTGTTCTGTTTTGGCAGTGATCAGGTGTTTACCTTTTTTATGGTAAAACTGAGCCGCGCCTTTGATAGCTAAATTGTTGGATTCGGTTGCACCTGAAGTAAATACAATTTCACGAGGGTCAGCGTTGACCAGTTCGGCAATTTGCGCACGGGCAATTTCTACCGCTTCTTCTGCCTGCCAGCCGAACTTGTGCGAACGTGACGCCGGATTACCAAAGGAACCATCCATAGTCAAAAATTGCATCAGTTTTTCGGCCACCCGCGGATCAACCGGGGTTGTGGCTGCATAATCTAAATAAATAGGTAGCTTCATTTTTTGCTCCGGCTTGTTGCCTACAACTGGCAACTGACTTCGATTTCAGTTGCTGGATTTTTTAACACACGGCCATCTTGCCGTTTCGCCACTTTTTTCACTTCATTCTGGCGAACCAGTTCACCTAAAGTGATACCGGTGAGGAAGTCTTCGATACGGTCGCTTAAGTCCGTCCATAAACTATGGGTTAAACATTTAGCGCCGCTTTGACAATCAGATTTACCCTGACAACGTGTGGCATCTACGGACTCATCCACCGCACTGATCACAGCAGACACCGATATTTGCATCGGGTCCAGCCCCAATTGGTAACCACCACCTGGTCCACGCACACTGCTGACCAGACCTTGTTTGCGTAAACGGGCAAACAGCTGCTCAAGGTAAGACAGGGAAATACCCTGACGTTCAGAGATATCCGCCAATGACACAGGGCCAGACTCTGCATGTAATGCAACATCCAGCATAGCGGTCACAGCGTAACGGCCTTTTGAAGTTAAACGCATAACGGACTCCCTGAAACGAATGGCGCAAATTGTACATTCTTGACTGTTTTAGTCAAGTATTAATCCTACCATTTTAGTCAGGTATTATTCGTTTAAGTTCAACTCTTTTTCCGATGAATCACAGCCTTGGCTAAATAGTCGGGTCAAAAGCATCCACAGCTTTTTTGCGTTGTTCTGCAGCTTCGCGCTCAGCCTGGATAAAAGCTTCATCTTCAATAGCGATTTCCGGCACTATGTCGCAGACATTGCCTCCGAGCTTATTTACGCTTTGGCAGAGCTCTGTCACTTTGTTATCTAAAAAGTGCATATGATCCAACATTCGCCCCATCGCATTTGCAACAGGATCGGGGTTATCGCTGGATACAGCGTACGCATCAAAGCCGAATTTTTTTGCCATTTTCTGGCGTTGTTCCGTCAGTTCCATATCTTGTTTAGCGACAATACGGCCAGGAATACCCACCACAGTCGCCCCTGCCGGAACATCCTTGACCACCACAGCATTGGAGCCTATACGGGCACATTCACCAACGTACAAAGGCCCTAATACTTTGGCGCCCGCACCAATAACAACACCATTACCTAAAGTCGGGTGGCGTTTACCCGGGTTCCAGCTGGTGCCGCCTAAAGTCACACCATGGTATAAAGTGACATCATCACCAATTTCTGCGGTTTCTCCGATCACCACACCCATGCCATGATCGATAAAAAAGCGCCGGCCAATTTTTGCGCCCGGATGAATTTCGACTCCGGTCAGCCAACGTGCTATGGTACTTAAAAAACGTGCCAACCATTTCCAGTCAGCTTTCCATAGACGATGATTCATCCGATGCCACCAAATGGCATGCAACCCGGGATAGTTGGTTAGCACTTCAAAAGAACTGCGCGCCGCCGGGTCCCGCTCGAACACACTTTTAATGTCTTCTTTGATACCTGCAAACATCTTACAAATCCTATTGCTTGGTGGTGCGTTGAATTGAGGCCAAAATGCCTCGCAAAATATTCAGTTCCTGATCATCTGGTCTGGAACGGGCAAATAAGCGACGCAAACGTGCCATCACAATGCCGGGATGCTGTTTAATAATAAAGCCCGTGTCGCTTAAGGTTTGTTCCAGATGAATGTAAAACTTTTCCATCTGATCAATGTCCGGATAAACAGTTAGATCAGCCTCAGGCGCTTTGTCTTGCTGTGCTAAAAAGGCCACCCGAACTTCATAAGCAATAATTTGCACCGCCATAGCTAAATTCAACGAGCTGTATTCAGGATTCGCCGGAATACAGACGTGAAAATTACACATTTGCAGTTCTTCGTTAGTCAGGCCGTTATTTTCCCGACCAAATACCAAAGCAACAGGTTTCTGCGTTGCCTCAACTACAGCCTTTTCGCCACATTCACGGGGTTCCAGCATAGGCCAGGACAAAGTTCTGGAGCGGGCACTAGTGCCAACCACTAAGCCACAATCGGATATAGCCTGTTCCAGAGTATCCACAACCTGAGCATTAGCCAGAATATCGCTGGCCCCTGCCGATAAGGCATAGGCCTGACCATCCGGTAATTCTTTAGGCGATACCAGTACCAACTTGCTAAGGCCCATTGTTTTCATGGCGCGGGCAACGGAACCTATGTTCCCTGTATGTGAGGTCCCCACTAAGACAATACGGATTTGCTCTAACATGCCCACTCCAGCAGATACTATCGATAGAAACCTGATCCCTTTATGAAGTTAAATTCAATCTGGTAGCAGGCTTAAAAATTCAAGGGGCGGCATTTTATCACAGCATAAAATTTTTGTAGATTGAAATTTGGCAGTCCAGCCATCCAAAAAACTTTAATCAGGCTTTTATTTTACCTTGTATCCCGTCATTGCACCCACTGGTGATTTGTGACTGCAAAAGATCTTCTGCTTTGTTACACTATCGGCGGTTTTTAACTCAGAAGGATCGTGTTATGAAGGCGTTATCGCAATTCGTTTTAGTATCCAGTTTAGTGCTTAGCCAGTTTTCTTTTGCAAACACCGACACCACAGCTTTACAACAGGCGGTGCAAAACCCGGCCCGTACCGAAGCCAATAAAGTACGGGACCAATACAGACATCCGGTTGAAACCTTAGCTTTTTTTGGTGTGACACCACAAAGTACAGTAGTTGAAATATCCCCCGGTGGCGGCTGGTATACAGAAATTCTGGCGCCGTTACTGGCCAAAGAAGGCAAATATTACGCGGCTCACTTCCCGGCCAACAGTACATCAGAATACGCCACACGTAACCTGAAAGCATTTAAAGATAAGTTGGCCTCCAACGAAATCTATTCACAGGTTGTAGTCACTGAGTTTTCTCCTTTACCTAATCAACAAGTGGCACCAGCCAATAGTGCTGATGTGGTTTTGACTTTCCGTAATCTGCATAACTGGTATATGCAAAAAGGTGAGCAAGGCATGATTGATGCTTTTACTGCTTTTTATGCGGCCTTAAAGCCTGGTGGTGTGTTAGGTGTGGTAGAACACAGGTTACCTGAAGATAAAAAGACAGCAGACTGGTTAAAGTCTGG
>NZ_JAIWOI010000070.1 GCF_020217005.1 Rheinheimera sp.
TTATTTCCCACAAAGTCTGGCGGTTGAACTGGCGCAAAAAGCTGGTTTTGTTTTAGAGGCCAGCAGCGAAATTAATGCCAATCCCAAAGATACAGCCGATCATCCGGGTGGTGTCTGGACTTTACCTCCGACTCTGTCACAAAAAGAGCAGGATAAAGATAAGTACCTGGCCATAGGCGAAAGCGATCGTATGACACTGAAATTCCGCAAACCAGCAGCCAAATAGGCTGCTGTTTGTTTTATTGATTGACCTTTTTTGAATAGATTTTTTTGGACTGATTAGGGCGAAACTGACGATGAAAGTATTAGTAATAGGTGGTGGCGGTCGTGAACATGCTCTGGCATGGAAAGCAGCACAATCGGCTCATGTGACACAAGTCTTTGTTGCTCCAGGCAACGCAGGTACTGCGCTGGAAGCCAATCTGACCAATGTGGCTATTGCAGCAGACGATGTGCCTGCCCTCACCGCTTTTGCCAAAAGCGAAGGCATAGCTTTGACTATAGTGGGGCCTGAGGCACCACTGGCCAAAGGTGTGGTGGATACCTTCCGTCAGCAAGGCCTGGCTATTTTTGGCCCAACACAGGCTTCAGCTCAGTTAGAAAGCTCCAAAGCCTTTGCCAAAGACTTTTTAGCCCGCCATAAAATTCCAACTGCAGCTTACGCCAACTTTACAGAGATTGAACCAGCGAAAGCTTATGTCAAAGCTCAGGGCACTCCTATTGTCATCAAAGCCGACGGTTTAGCTGCAGGCAAAGGCGTGATTATCGCCCAGACTGAAGCTGAAGCTTTTGCTGCTATTGACGATATGCTCGCTGGCAACAAATTTGGCTCTGCCGGCAGCCGTGTCGTGATTGAAGAGTTTTTAACAGGCGAAGAAGCCTCTTTTATTGTGATGGTTGACGGCAGCCACGCTTTAGCTTTTGCATCCTCTCAGGACCACAAAGCCCGTGATGATGGCGACAAAGGTCCAAACACTGGTGGTATGGGTGCTTATTCGCCAGCACCAGTAGTGACGCCGGCAGTTCACGATTGGGTGATGCAAAATGTGATTTACCCAACAGTAAAGGGTATGGCCTCTGAAGGTCATGTCTATACCGGATTCCTGTACGCGGGTTTAATGGTTGCCCCTGATGGCACTTGTAAAGTGCTGGAATTTAACTGCCGTTTTGGTGACCCTGAAACTCAGCCTATTATGATGCGTTTACAGTCCGACTTAGTCGAGCTGTGTCAGGCCGCTGTGGAAGGTAAACTAGCTCAGCAACAGATTAAATTTGATAGCCGCGCCGCTGTAGGTGTAGTGCTGGCTGCTGGCGGTTATCCGGATGATTACCGTAAGGGGGATCTGATCTCTGGTTTACCAACAGAGGACAGCCGCGAAGCCAAAGTGTTCCACGCTGGCACAGTGCTAAAAGATGGCCAGGTGCTGACGGCAGGCGGCCGCGTGCTTTGCGCCACAGCTCTAGGTGAGAACGTAACAGCTGCGCAAAAAGCGGCTTATGAGCTGACAGATAAAGTGCAGTGGGACGGGGTGTTTAGTCGCAGAGATATAGGCTATCGTGCCATAGCTCGCGAAAAGAATTAAAGGTATACCTTTAATTCTAAGGCGCCTTTATGGCGCCTTTTTATTCGCTGCCATCCATGGCGCTCCCCATTAGGGCCATCCTCGCTGCGCTCCAATGTTAAAAATTGCTCCGGGCAATTTTTTATTCGCTGCCATCCATGGCGCTCCCCATCAGGGCCATCGTCGCTGCGCTCCAATGTTAAAAATTGCTCCGGGCAATTTTTTATTTAACCGCTATTCACAGCAATTTCATACGAAATTCAACGCTTTGCCCTTGTAGATTTCTCTGACTGCCTTAGGCTATACGCATCTGTTTTTATGCACCCGAATTAAAGGATTCTTTTAATGAAACTCTCTGTATTTACCTTACTGGTGCTCGCCACTGGTTCATTTGGTGTTTGTGCTGCATGTCAGACTGAAACTACTATTGCAGCAATTCAGGGCGAAACCAAACAAAGCCCGCTGTTAAATAACAGAGTGTCTACATCAGGTGTAGTCACAGCAGTGATTTATCCGGACAGTAAGGCGGCTGGTGTTTTGCTGCAAAGCCTGACACCAGACAACAATTCGAATACCAGCGAGGCTGTTTTTATCGCAGATCAAGACTTAGCTAAGACAGCCAAAGCTGGCCAGCAACTACAGGTGACAGGCAAGGTGACAGAGCTGAGCGGTATGACAGCTTTAGTGGATGTAAAAGCTTATGTCTGCGGTCAACAAGAGGCGCCAAAACCTATTGCAGCTTCATTACCTGTCCAATCGAGGCAAGCCTGGGAAGCACTGGAAGGTCAGTATTTATCCTTCGCTCAGTCCTTGATTGTGAACGACAGTTTTGGTCTGTCCAGATACGGTGAACTGTTAGTGGCCGATAAAAGACTCTGGGTCGCTACTGAATTACACAGACCAGGCAAAGCAGCGACAGCTTTTGAACAGCAGCAGCGTTTGGGTGAACTGACGCTGGACGACGGTATTTTTAAACAAAATCCACAACCTGTGATATTTCCTGCTGGCAACTTATCCGCCAGCAATACAGTGCGGGTGGGTGATACAGTAAAAAATCTGCAGGGTTATCTGATTGAAACTAAACAAGGCTACCGCTTAGTCGCAGCTCAGGTTCCTGATTTTGTATCCAGCAATGCCAGAAGCCAAGAGCCTAAAGCTAAAGCGGCAGACCAAATCCGGGTCGCTAGTTTTAATGTGCTGAACTTTTTCACCGGCGAAACTGCAGCCAATCCTTTCCCTACACGCCGCGGCGCCACAGATGCCAACGAGTTACAGCGCCAGCAAGCCAAAATGATAGCGGCATTATCCCGTATGGATGCAGACGTAATAGGTTTACTGGAGGTGGAAAATAATGGTTTTGACAAGCGCAGTGCTTTAGCCACTATAGTACGTGAGCTGAATAAAGCCTTAGGTGATAACCGTTATGCCTTCGTAAAACCAGAGGCTTCGCAAGGCAATGACGCCATTAAAGTGGCCATTATTTATAACCAACAAAAACTGGCGGAAGCAGGTAAAGCAGCAGTGACAGCCGAAGGGCCATTTGCCTATGGTTCACGTGCACCTTTGGCTCAGACCTTTAAAGCCAAAACAGCTTCAACTGCCTTTACCGTCAGCATCAATCACTTTAAATCTAAAGGCAGCTGCCCGGAACCTCAGTCAGGCATTGTTGATAAAGCCAATAGTGATAATAAAGATGGTCAGGGCTGCTGGAATCAGTCCAGGGTGGACGCAGCAAAAGCTTTAACAGCCTGGCTGCAGACCCAACCTACAGGTGCCACTACTGCACATCAACTGGTGATTGGCGATTTAAATGCCTACCGTCAGGAAGACCCGGTTTATACATTGGAGCAAGCGGGTTGGGTCCACCTGGCCCCCGCTGGCGAAACAGGCCATTATTCCTATGTGTACAAAGGCCGCACCGGATCATTAGATCATGCGCTTGCCAGCAAAAGCATGGCGAAACAGCTGACTCAATTCCAGCACTGGAATATCAATGCCGATGAGCCAGCCGTACTGGATTACAACACTGAGTTTAAATCGAAAGCCCAACAACAAAGCTTGTATGCACCGGACCCATTCCGCTCGTCTGATCATGATCCTGTATTGATCGACTTTAAGTTTTAGAGGTTAAGGGGCGCAGCGGAAAGCTCTGCCCCTGTTTTTCATGCCTTACAAACAAAAGCCAGCTGACTGCGCTGTCTATTCAGCGCAAAACGGCTGACTTCAGTACCGCAGTTTTTAGATAGATCCAGCCACAGAGTCCAGCCTTGTTTGGCAGTGACTTGCCACTGGTAAATTTTCGTCCCAGCAGACACCAGTAAAGTATCTTCAGACCACCAGACAAAATCCTGCCCTCCTGCCGGCAATGCCAATGTTGTCTGAGTTGGGGTTTTGGTTTTTACATCATACAAACTCAAATACAACTGGCCCTGTTTCACTTCTGTGTAATAAGCTTTTTGACTACCGGGTTGCCAACTTAAAGCACGGCCTACATTGGTCGCCAGAGTCGTCAGCTTGCCTGCTTTGTCCAGATAACGCACCGTGTGGTTATCTTCTTTGTCGCCGAGAATAAACAACAACAAATCCTGATCGGGTCCCCAGGCATGGTAACCTACCGCCTTAGGCTCCACTTTCAGCACACTCGTCTGACCTTGTGCATCCACTTTCCATAGACGCTGTGTTTGGTCTGCTTCCACCACTACCACTGAGACGCCAGAACCATCAGGCAACAAGGTTGGCGAATATTCGCTTAAGGCAGTATTAGTCAGCGCCTGTTGCTTTCTATCAGCAATATCATAGCGAGCTATATCGGTTTGCACCGCCAGGTCTTTGCCCTGCTCCAGGGTAAAAAACAAGCTTTTGCTATCCTGACTAAAAGCGGGTTGGTTCACGTAAGTTGGAGTTTCATTAATTTTTATTGCATTAGTAACAGATAAATCATTATTTAAATCAGCCAAATACAAATTGTATTGTGGCAAGGCTGCTGCGACTGGCAAAGCCATCACAGTCAAAGCAAGTGAAAGTAATCGCACGTGATAATCCTTGTGTGTTGGTGAGCAACAGCTTCACTACTGTGCTTGCAGTGATCTTACTTTATCCTTTATGGTAGTCAGCTGACAATCAATAGAATCTGACTTTATATGTCTCACAAGAACCCTATCATTGCGGTCACAGGCTCTTCCGGTGCTGGCACTACCACCAGTATGAGCGCGTTTTCGCATATATTTCGCAGCCTTGGTATAGACGCAGGTTTTGTCGCAGGAGATTGTTTTCACAAATACAGCAGACCAGAAATGGATTTGGAGATCAGGAAAGCGAAGGAACATGGCAAACACATCAGCTACTTTGGTGCTGAAGCCAATGACTTTGCTGCATTGGAAGCATTGTTTTCCAGCTATGCCGAAACCGGAACAGGCAAAGTCCGGCAGTATCTGCATACCTTTGATGAAGCCGTGCCTTATAACCAGTTGCCTGGCACTTTTACCCCCTGGCAGGATTTAAGACCCAACACAGATTTGTTATTTTACGAAGGCCTGCATGGCGGTGTAGTGACTGAGCATAACAACGTAGCGCAGCATGTGGATCTGCTCATTGGTATGGTCCCCATAGTCAACCTGGAGTGGATCCAGAAAATCATCCGTGACACTTCAGAGCGGGGCCACAGCCGGGAAGCTGTGATGTCAAGCATAGTACGCAGTATGGATGATTATGTTAATCAAATCACACCGCAGTTTTCCCGCACTCATATTAACTTTCAGCGGGTGCCAACAGTGGACACCTCTAACCCTTTTAGTGCTAAAGACATTCCGTCATTCGATGAAAGTTTTGTAGTGATCCGGTTTCGTGGTATTAAACATGTCGACTTCCCCTATTACCTGCAAATGATCAACGGCTCTTTTATGTCGCGGGTCAATACGCTGGTGGTACCGGGAGGGAAAATGAATTTAGCGATGGAGCTGATATTAACTCCGTTGGTAGAACAACTGATTATTAAGCGTCGGCAGGCCAGAGGACAAATTAACTGGTTAGAATAAAAATGGGGTCAGATCACATTATTTGTTGGGCAAATAATGTGATCTGACCCCATTTTTAAAAGTTACCCCATTTCCGGTAAATTGCGGCCGTAGAAAATTTCCCGCATTTCACGTTTCACTTTTTTATTGATGATTTTACGTTGTGCATCATCCAACTCATCGACGCCGGTGCCAAACAGGTAGTTGTTCAGATCATACTCTTTGAGCATCATTTTGGTATGGAACAGATTTTCCTGATACACATTCACATCCACCATCTGGAAAGCATTTTTAGTTTGCTCGTCCATAAAGTTCTGAATCGAATGAATAGGGTGGTCAATGTAGTGCTTGACGCCATTCACGTCACGGGTAAAACCACGCACCCGATAATCTATAGTGACTATGTCTGACTCAAAGCTGTGGATCAGAAAGTTCAGAGCCTTCAAGGGGGAAATTAAACCACAAGTTGAAACTTCAATATCAGCACGGAAAGTACAGATGCCATCCTGCGGATGCACTTCAGGGTAGGTATGGACACAGATATGACTTTTATCCAGATGAGCCACTACAGAATCCGGCAAAGGCCCCGGATTTTCCGAGTTGTCCGGTGAACCTTCTATCGGCTCTTCGCAGACCAGAATAGTTACGCTGGCGCCTTGTGGGTCATAATCCTGTCGGGCAATATTTAAAATATTAGCACCTATAATGTCCACCACTTCACTCAGAATATCGGTCAGGCGATCGGCATTGTATTGCTCGTCTATATAGGAGATATACTCCTGACGATGCTGCTCAGTTTGAGCATAACAAATATCGTAAATGCTGAAACTCAGGCTTTTGGTCAGGTTATTAAAACCATGCAGTCTTAGTTTTTCAAAAGGTTTAACCACGTATTCTTACCTCTCTGTCCAAAATATACCCAAAGTAATTGGAGTTGCAGGGAGGCGACAAGTGCGCGAGACCCCGGCAGCATAGTTTACCTATGTGACTGGGGCTAGAGCACGCAGTCAACAAAGCTGCAGCTTCAAGTACGAAGGGTATACTGATGCAATCCTTATTCAGCTGTTGGCAGTAATTCGGATTGTTTCACACTAAACGAATGTGTCACTTCGACACTTTGTGACAACATAATAGACACTGAACAGTACTTCTCTGCAGACAAATTCACTGCTTTTTCCACATGTTTTTCACTGACATCAAAGCCAGTGACCACAAAGTGCAAATGAATTTTACTGAATACACGAGGAATAGTTTCGACCCGTTCGCCAGTTAAAATCACTTCGCAGTCCGTGACTTGTTGTCTGGCTTTTTGCAAAATACTGACCACGTCAACCGAAGAGCAGGCACCGGCAGCCATTAACACCATTTCCATCGGACTTGGTGCAGCACTACCTTCTTTATGAGCATCAAACACCACATTGTGGCCGCTGTCAGAACGACCGATAAAGGTTTGGTCACCGGCCCATTTTACGCTGGCTTGCATAGGAGTTCCTGTTGTCCGTATCAAAGAGTTGCTATTTTACGGAAAACAGTCAGATGAGGCTAGCTAAGATTAATCCATCAAAGCTGCAATAGCATTATCAAACAAGTTTTTTATTAACAGTGATATTTCCTGGATCAGTTCAGTTTGTTGAGCTGTGGCAGGTTCTTCTAATACAGACGCCAGCACTTCCTGGAAATCATACAAAATACCGTCCACCTCACGCACTATCATGCTGCGATGATTCATTTCCAACTCGGTGTGCTGAGTACAAAGTTGAATGATTTGTTCAGCGATGGACTCCTCCAGCACCTCACCCAGAGTTTTAGCTCCGGCTACTACTGGACCACGTTGTTCGAACAACGACAAATGCTCAGTCAGAAACTGGATCAGATGCTCATAACCGGGTTTATCAGTTACCATACTAAAAGGACACCTTTAGTGCACAACACTGAAAATCATCTCTATCTGAGCATGGCACAAAGCTCAGATCATTTGTTGTTAAGTGAGTGTCATTTAAGCAAATTTTTTTTCATAAAACAAATCGGGGCATAGCCCCGACAGAAATAAAACTTAAAAAATCTTTTGTGACACTCAGAAAGTTAAACCTGGTGACAACTGCTCCGGCAGCTGTAGCTGTTCCAGTTCCACAGAGGCGACAGGATATGCACAATAATCTGCTGCATAATAAGCGCTGGCTCTATGATTACCACTACCGCCTATCCCACCAAATGGCGCCGCAGAGCTGGCTCCGGTAATGGGTCTGTTCCAGTTCACTATGCCAGCCCGTATTTTGCGGAAGAACAGCTGATATAATGCTTCGTCGTCCGAGAGTAGGCCAGCAGACAAACCAAAACTAGTGGCATTAGCCGCTTGAATGGCATCACTGAATTCAGTAAAACGAAAAACTTTTAGCAGCGGACCAAAATGTTCTTCATCCGGCATATCATTTATCACGCTGCAATCCAGAATACCGGGGCTTAACATAGCCGGGCTTTGGGCGTGTTGTTGCATAAGCAACAGCGCTTTGGCTCCGCGCTCTACTAAATCCTGCTGAGCTTTGAGCATACCCAGAGCAGCTTTTTCCGAGATTAAAGTGCCCATAAAAGGCTGGTCGACATCATCATACAAACCTACTTTCAATGCTTTCGTTACTTCAAGTAAACGGCTGAGTATCGCATCACCTTCATGACCAGCAGGCAAATACAAGCGTCTGGCGCAGGTGCAGCGCTGACCTGCGGAAATAAAAGCAGACTGAATAATGTCGTGCACAGCGGCATCTATGTTTTTTACACTCTGAACGATTAAAGGGTTATTCCCCCCCATTTCCAGCGCCAGAATTTTATGCGGCTGACCGGCAAACTGCTGATGTAAATAATGTCCGGTGCCAGAGCTGCCGGTAAAAAACAAACCATCAATGCCGGGATGACTAGCAATGGCTTTACCTGTATCTATTTCGCCTTGCAGCAAATTCAACACTCCGGCAGGTAAACCGGCTTTTTGCCACAGTTGCACTGTTAGTTCAGCTACTTTAGGCGTCAACTCGCTTGGTTTAAACACCACTGTATTACCAGCCAATAAAGCCGGTACTATATGACCATTGGGTAAGTGCCCTGGAAAGTTGTAAGGACCAAACACAGCCACCACCCCATGAGGTTTATGGCGGATCCAGGCCTTGCCTTGAGGCATAGGGTTTTCTTTCTGCCCCGTTCTTTCCTGATAGGCACGGGCTGAAATGTCAATTTTTCCAATCATAGCGGCCACTTCAGTGCGGGTTTCCCACAGAGGTTTACCTGTTTCTTCCGCGATGCATAAAGCCAGTTGCTCTTTGTGTTCAGTCAATTGAGCGGCAAAAGCACGGGCTATATCCAAACGGGCATCAAAACTCAATTCACTCCAAGATTCAAATGCGGCTCTGGCCGCTTCAATAGCGCTATTCACCTGAATGGCATCGGCACTCTGCCCTTGCCAAATCACCAGCTGCTTTGCCGGATTTAATGAGCTGAATAACTGGCCTGCACCCTGATGCCATTGACCATTAATAAATTGCACTGCTGCTGTTGTCATGTTACCAATCCGCTAAAAATTAAATTCGGGCTACGCGAACCCAATCGCCATTTGAGACCTGCAGTAAGCTTGCACATTCAGCAGGCAATATCAGCTGGTCGCTGTTCTCATCCGGTTGCAGGTAAAGCCAGGTGGCTCTGAAGTCTTCCAGCTTCGTATTGGCAATCATATAAGGCTGACCACCACTGACTGCGCCAATCCTGACTTGTAATCTGCGGCTGCCACGCACACTGCGGATATGCTCCACTTTGGCTTCAACCGTAGGGCCAGCATCAAAAATGTCGACATAACCTGTATTGGAAAAACCTTCAGACTGCAGTAAAGCTAAGGCCGGGCGGGTTTTTTCATGAACTTTACCGATAACTGCCTGTGCTTCTTTACTTAATAAGCTGACGTAAATAGGGTATTTCGGCATCAATTCGGCTATAAATACTTTTTGGCCTATACCAGTCAGATAGTCTGCTGTAGGGAAATCCACAGAAAAGAAGCTGTCCTGTAACCATTTCCAGAATGGTGAATGGCCATCTTCATCCGACACTCCTCGCATTTCTGCAATCACCCTGTCAGCAAAACGTGAACGGAATTCAGCGATAAATAAAAAGCGGAATTTTGACAACAAACGACCATTATTTTGTTTGCGGCAAGATTCGCGTAAAAACAAAGTGCAAAGCTCTGACACCCCGGTGTAGTCATTACACAGCGTCAAAATATCTACAGGGTTGTACACCCCTAAAGCGCGTGAGGTATGAACCACCTTACCCAAATGGTAGTGATAAAATGCGTCTTCGAGACCTACAGCGGCCTCTATGGCACTGGTACCTACTACAGCTCCGGTTTCGGCATCCTCTAAAACAAACAGATAACCTTCATCACCAGGC
>NZ_JAIWOI010000071.1 GCF_020217005.1 Rheinheimera sp.
TTCAGCACCTTTTTTGCAAAAGAGCTTTCAGAACGGCTGATCTTGCGTTGTAACAACTCATCATTGACGGGCAACGAAGTAAAGCCATGACCAGATTCGACAGCAATGTCATACAGTTCAGGATAATCTTCGGCTCGGATTGGGCGAATGACCATCATAGTCGCTTACTCCAGTTAATTTGCTTCAGAGCGCCTTGTTACAGGCGCTTCAATTTTTGCTTTATTTTTTTAATCTTTTTATCGTCAGACAGCGCAATGCGATTCAGGCTAAGGTTAACCTTGCTTCACTTGCGCTACTGCTTTTTCGAAACGCTGCATACCTTCGATAATATCTGCTTCAGGGATCACTAACGAAGGGGCAAAACGGATCACGTCAGGTCCTGCGACCAGAGCAAATAGGCCCTGATCGGCAGCAGCGAGGAAAAAGTCGCGTGAACGGCCTTTAAACTCCTCGTTTAACACAGCACCAAGCAACATACCTTGCCCACGTACTGTACTGAATACATTGTGTTTTTCGTTGATAGCGGCTAATTCACGACGGAACAGTTTTTCCCGCTCCAGCACCCCATTCAGTACTTCAGGCTGATTGATAGTGTCTAAAGCTGCTTCTGCCACAGCACAAGCCAAGGGGTTACCGCCATAAGTGCTGCCATGAGTCCCAACTTTTAAATGGCTGGCAATGGCTGTGGTGGTTAACATTGCGCCTACCGGGAAACCGCCGCCTAAAGATTTGGCCGTCGTCAGAATGTCTGGCACTACATTAGTGTGCATATAGGCATACAACTTACCGGTACGGCCTACGCCTGATTGCACTTCATCATAAATCATCAGTGCATTAAACTGATTACACAAATCACGAACACCTTGCAAGAAAGCCAAATCACCAGGAATGATGCCGCCCTCACCTTGCAAAGGCTCCAGAATAACAGCACAAGTATTGTCCGATATCAGCGCTTTGAGGCTGTCCAGGTTATTGTATTCAGCGTGGTCTATTCCACCTGGCTTAGGGCCAAAACCATCTGAATACGCAGCCTGACCACCTACAGTAACAGTGAAAAAAGTACGGCCATGGAAACTTTTACCAAAAGAGATAATTTGCTGTTTTTGCTCGCCAAACTTATCCAAAGCCCAACGACGAGCCAACTTTAAAGCGGCTTCGTTCGCTTCAGCACCAGAGTTAGCAAAATAGACTTTTTCGGCAAAGGTACTGTCGACTAACTTCTGCGCCAGACGTAAAGCCGGCTCGTTCGTCATCACATTGCTTAAATGCCATAACTTATCCGCCTGGTCTTTGAGCGCCGACACTAAAGCCGGATGGCAATGGCCTAAAGCGTTCACCGCTATACCACCTGCAAAATCAACGTATTCACGGCCCGCCTGGTCCCAGACGCGTGAGCCTTGACCACGAACCGGAATAATAGGAGCTGGTGCGTAATTGGGAACCATCACTTCATCAAAAAGCGCACGGGTGACCTGAATATGTTCTGTCATTTTTTACCTCTGCTGCAATAAAAGTCCGCTGTTCAGCTTGCTTGATTTTCCAGCAAAAAACGACGGACGGAAAAAGATGCTTCATCGCATTATTACAGATAAAAAATGAAATGTCTTGCGTTCAAAACCTCCAAAACCCTTGAAAAATAAGGCTTCCAGATAGTTTTGCATAGGATGTGAATAACTAGTTATTAGTACAACTGAAGAAACAGAACAAAAAAACACCTGAGAACAAATAGCCCTGTTGATCTGCTCTGACTTTGAACAACAGGGCTACACTGACAAAAAAAACTGCATGTTTATTGACTAATTTTTTTAAAATTATTCAAAAGACAGTTTTTTCAGGTCCAATTGCGCTAACATTTTGCGCATTTCGTTGTGAATGCCTGCGTCCTGCAGTGCTTTATTCGCATCATCTACTTCTAAGCGCTGTTCCTGCACCAAAAACTTAACCTGAACATAGGTATTGGCCTGTTTCACGACGCGGGTTAGATCGGTGCAGCTGCTCATCGGGGTCTGGTCGACAATTTGATCTAAAATAGCGGCCAATGGCATCCGCTTCAATTGCCAGCGGGCAATCAGATCGGCGCTGATAATACCTGCGAATTCTTCAATGCTGCTGGATAAGAAGCCCGCATCGGCGTCTAAGGCCTCTAAAGCATCGGTCAACTCAGTATCACGGGCATCTCTGGCCCGCAGCAACTCTGCTCGTTTCACCTGAGCATAACTACGCAGGTAATTACGGATCACTACCATATGGCCCATGGTTTGGAACATGGCAGCGCAAAAAGCGACAAAACCGTTTAAACCTTGTGAATCCGCTATAGCCCGTGCGGCTAATGCTGTTGCTAAAGAGTATTCCCAGATCTTCACTTTAAACTGTAAAAAAGGATCGGTGGAATGTGGAATGCAATGCCGGAAGGCATAAACCGGAACTAAAGACTGTAAGGCTTCAACACCTAAAAAACGCAAAGCGGTTTTGATGTCTTTCACCAAATTGCCTGAACTGGTTTTGTTGCGATAGCGCGGTTGATTCACTAAGCGCAGTATATCCTCTTTCAGCCATTCCACGTTGCTGATCAACGGGTCCAATTGGTTGAGCGTGACAGCTTTTGCGCTTAATGCGTCAATTAAAGCAGGGAAATTGGGACCTAAATCAAAAAGAGAACTGCTGATAACTTCAATACTGCTCAGCCTTTGCATCAACTCTTGCGCAACTTCATCATGCAAATGAGCCTGAGTAAAATCGAGAAAGATTTTTTTAGCATTTTCGCCAGACTGACGCGCCTCAAGAGCCTTACGTTCAACTTCCAGCATCTGGCGTGTATCTGTTTCCATCTGCTGGTTTTTTAAATAACGTAAGCGTTTCTGGTTGGGGTCAACGCCAATCAGATTATCTATAAACAACTGCTCCAAAGAGGAGGAAAACGAAGACATAACTACCCTTTACCCGTGAATTTACACAGCTTATTTATCATTATTGTTCAGGCCGTTGCACAATGTCAGAAAATTCTGCAGTAACTGATGCCCTTGCTCGGTTAAGATCGCCTCGGGGTGAAATTGCACCCCATGGACAGGCAGTTTCTTATGCGACAGTGCCATAATTTCCGATTCGTCTGCCTCAGTCCAGGCTTCAATAGTAAAATCGTCCGGCACTGAGGCTCTATCCACTACCAAAGAGTGATAACGAGTTACACTCATTGGGTTATTTAACCCTGCAAAAAGACCACGCTGCCGATGTCTGATCAGCGAGTTCTTACCGTGCATCACAGTTTTTGCTCTAACCACCTTAGCACCAAAAGCCTGAGCTATAGCCTGATGCCCCAAACAAACGCCCAAGATAGGCAGCTGCCCGGCAAAATGCTTAATGGCTGCTAACGAAATCCCCGCCTGATCCGGACTACAAGGACCAGGAGATATCACCAGACTGGAAGGCCGAATCGCCGCGATTTGAGTCAGGCTGATTTCATCATTGCGACGTACTAGTACCTGCTCACCTAATTCAGCAAAATACTGAACTAAATTGTAGGTAAAAGAATCGTAATTATCTATCAATAAAATCATAACAATCCGGCTTTTACAGCATTATTAGCAATCAAACCCTGAGTCATTTCATTTCAGCAAGCGGACAAAGGCTCAGCACAGGTCACATAATTATCTTACGTCACCTGGCCAGGGCAGAAAGTCAGCAAAGCTGAGGCTCTAAGCGTGACGGCTCTAAGTGGGTAACACAAAACCTACAGCATCATAGACTTTCTCAAGGGTAACAGCAGCACGAGCCCGGGCTTGTGTGGCCCCTTGCTTTAACACCTGATTCATCAGAGTCTGATCCTGACGGATTTGATGAAACCTGGTCTGCACAGGTTCCAGCAATGCGATGACAGCGTCGGCCACGTCCCCTTTTAAATGGCCATACATCTTACCTTCGTACTCAGCGACCAGGCTTTCTATCGACTTGCCAGTCACACCACTTAATATACTCAATAAGTTAGCCACACCTGCTTTGTTTTCCAGATCATAGGCGACGCGAGGTGGATCTTCAGAGTCTGTCATGGCCTTCTTGAACTTCTTGCTGATCATCTTTGGATCTTCCAGCAAACCAACAAAATTCCAAGGATTCTCATCCGACTTAGACATTTTTTTTGTCGGTTCCTGCAAACTCATCACTCGTGCGGCAACGCCTGGAATATAAGGTTCTGGCACTGTAAAGACATCACCATGCAGCGCATTAAAACGTGTTGCTATATCACGAGCCAGCTCTAAGTGCTGTTTCTGATCATGCCCTACCGGTACCTGATGAGCGTTATAAACCAGTATATCGGCAGCCATCAGCACGGGATAAGTAAATAAACCGGCATTCACGTTATTACTATGACGCTCAGATTTATCTTTAAACTGCGTCATACGACTTAATTCGCCAAACTGAGTGTAACAATTCAGGATCCAGTTCAGTTGGCTGTGTTCAGGCACATGAGACTGCATAAAGACACTGGAACGATTTGGATCTATGCCACAGGCCAGGTACAAAGCCAGACTGTCTAATGAAGCGTTACGCAAGGCTATCGGATCCTGGCGCACTGTAATGGCATGTAAATCCACTATGCAGTACAGACAATCATAGTCGTCCTGCATCCTGTCCCACTGGCGTAAAGCTCCCAGGTAATTGCCTATGGTGAGCTGGCCTGAAGGCTGGGCACCACTTAAGACTACAGGTTTTGCTTTTGGCGTAATGGATTTTGGCTCTGACATCTATCTTTCCTGTTCTAAACTTGAGATCGCCTCCGGCAGCAGAGAAAAAGTCTCCAACACCAGATCCGGCATACTTTGCGCAATGGATTGGCCGTGATTATACCCATAGCTCAGCGCAATAACAGGCATACCAGCAGCACGGGCTGCAAATATATCGTTTTCGGAATCTCCGACCAGCAAAATATCTCCGGCTAAAAACTCTTGTTGCCTGGCCAGAGCCAACAGCATATCGGGTTCAGGTTTGGCATGAGCTACATCGTCTGCACACCAGATAGCTTTGAAAAAATGACCAATTCCCAAATGCTGTAACAACGGTTCGGTGAACTGCCGGGGTTTATTAGTCACGACAGCAAGTGGATAAAGCAGACTCAATTGCGCTAAGACTTCAGGGACTTGCTCAAAAAGGCGGGTGGCAGAGCCATTACTTTGCCGATAAAAATCAATAAATAGCAGCTGAGCCTGTTCAAATTCGTTGGCGTCGTAATGAACAGGACTTAGTTCGCCTGTTAAAGCTCTTTTAATCAGCATCGCCATACCGTTACCTAACCAATGCTGAACTTGCCTCAGACTGACTTCGGCTTTTCCAAGCCTAAACATCATCTGATTTAATGCAGGTAAAATATCTGGCGCACTATCGACTAAAGTACCGTCTAAATCAAAAGCTATACACTGAAAAGACCGCATTACTTCACTCCGGCCAATTCAGCTCTCATCTGCTCTATAACTTTTGGATAGTCGTTTTGGCTGAAAATTGCAGAACCAGCGACAAAAGTATCAGCACCAGCTTCGGCTATCTCGCGAATATTCTCTACTTTAACTCCACCATCAATTTCCAGCCGTATTGGCAAACCACTTTGATCAATGATCTGTCTCGCTTGTCTTAACTTATTTAAAGTAGCGGGAATAAAGGACTGACCACCAAAACCGGGGTTCACCGACATCAACAGGACTAAGTCGACTTTATCCAACACATAGTCTAAATAGCTGAGCGGCGTTGCTGGGTTAAACACCAAACCAGCTTTGCAGCCATGCTGTCGGATCAATTGTAATGTGCGATCTATATGCCTGGAGGCTTCCGGGTGAAAACTTATAATTGAAGCCCCTGCCGCAGCAAAAGAGGGGACCAGACTATCGACATTTTCAACCATCAGATGCACATCAACCGGCGCTGTAATGCCATAGTTACGCAATGCACTGCATATCATAGGGCCAAAAGTTAAATTAGGCACATAATGATTGTCCATGACATCAAAATGCACAATATCAGCTCCTGCGGCTAAAACCCTGGCCACGTCTTCGCCCAAGCGGGCAAAATCTGCGGATAAAATTGACGGAGCTATCCAGTTTGGTTGGCGCATCTAATCTCCCAAAAGCTATTGTGCGAACGCAAGGCCAAGACTTTACTGAATCGTTAGGAAAAAATCATCTTTGTTGGCAAGCTCTGCTGCACGAAAAAATGGCAACATCGCACCACTTTTGCACATAAATCAAAAGGCCTTGTAATACTATTTAAATATCTAATTGATTTAATTGACTATAATGCAATGGCACAAAAAATGGACTGTATTGGTGGGAACTAATAGATAAGGGCAAATAAAATGACAAAAAAAGTTACACTGGGAACAAAAGCAACAAGCAAAACAATTCGCCGTAGCCTCTTAGCATTATTTATTGCAGGCAGCAGTTTTGGCGTTGGTGCCGCCAGCCTGACGGGCAATGTGGCCTTTACCTCTGATTATTTATTCCGTGGTATTTCTCAAACGGATGAAGGCCCGGCTGTGCAGGGTGGCTTTACGTTAAGTGGCGAATCTGGATTTTATTTGTCTGGCTGGGGTTCAAATATCAAGTTTGGCGAAGGCAGTATGGAGCTGGATATTTTAGCGGGCTGGACTGGCGCCCTAAACGACAGCTGGAATGTCGACGTAGGGGTGATGCAATACCGTTATCCAAAAGGTGATAATGCCGTTGACGAATTCAACTTCTACGAAGGTTATGCCAAGTTTTTTTATCAGAACCTGACATTAGGTGTTGCCTATTCACCGGATTATTTTGGTGCAGGTGTTGAAGACTACTACTACTTATCAGGCGACTATAAATACAGCCTGGTGGACAACCTGGCACTGGATCTGCACTTTGGTTACAACGTGTTTGAAGACGAAGGTGAGTTCGAAACGTTCTTAGCTGCTGGTCCTGTCGACAGCGATACTTATATCGACTGGAGTATTGGCTTTAGTACTGAAGTACTTGGCGCAGGTGTCTCGTTAAAATACGCTGATACTGATATAGACGGCTCTGCAGAATGTAATCTGTGTGATGGTCGCGCAGTTCTGACATTAAGCAAATCTTTCTAAGCACCATGGTCAGGGCAGAACTTTAGTTTTGCCCTGATTAGTCCGGGCCTGTCTTAACCTGCAGCTGTTAAAGTGACTTTTGTCACTATGCTTTGGAGTTATAAACTTGTAACTTGTTCTCAACTTAAGTATGATTCAGCACATAATTCAACCAGTTGAGGTTCGTATGAAGCAACTAGCAAAGCGCAAAGTGATGTCCGTATTGGCCATTGGTTTGTGTATTGGTATTTTTGCTCATCAGCACAAAGGCTCAACAACTGAATTATGTCAGGCTGCGGTGCAAGCAGAACCAACAAAACCCCTCGCTATGTCCTCATTGTGTAAACCAACACAACAAAGCTGGTTTAGTTGGTTACAAGGCAATAGCCGTTCTACTCAATTCCATTTCGTTGATCTATTGGAGCTGCTGAATCGTTTTGACCATAGAGGTTAAAATGTCCAAGGCCCCAAGCTTCAAACAAGTCCTCAAAGCAGTATTCGGCGCCATTATTGGGGTGCAGTCAGAACAACAGCGTCAGCAAGATTTTCAAACCACTACTTTATGGCCTTACCTTGCGGTAGCAATTTTCGCCGTGGTTGTTTTTATCATACTATTGTTGGTACTGGTCAGTTGGGTTACAGCAGGCTGATTAGTTGCGTTGTATAAAGCAAAAAGCTCGGCTACTTTGCCTCGTGTAGCGCCGTTTTGGCTGATAGAACGACCAACCTGAATTGAAGTAAGTCGCGCCTTTTCATATAACTTGCGAGTTAAAGTGGTATCGTGATTACTGATCACCACGCTGATACCCCGGCTTTGACAATTCTCCGCCAGATTAGCCAGTTGCGCCTGATCATCCAAATCAAAACTATTTTTTGCATAAGAAGTGAAACTTGCGGTACGACTGAGCGGCACATAAGGCGGATCACAATATACCACTGCTGGCGACTCGAGGTTCTGCATCAATTCGCTGTAGTTCATACAGACAAATTTAGC
Source organism: Rheinheimera sp. (assembly GCF_020217005.1). Taxonomy (GTDB): domain Bacteria; phylum Pseudomonadota; class Gammaproteobacteria; order Enterobacterales; family Alteromonadaceae; genus Pararheinheimera. Next base: position 8,064 of record NZ_JAIWOI010000071.1, read on the forward strand.
CTTCTGCGCTTTTTCAGCAAAAAACCACAATTCTGCTTCAGGGAAATAGGGCTTTTTGTAGCTACCAAAAGGTACGTTAAACTTACCACTGCCGTTATAACGGCATAAGCCGTTATAACCATGGCGGTTCAAATACAAAAACAACAGGGACCGCTGATAACTGTCTGAGCTTTGATTAAATTCTTCCCGAAAAGACAGATAGCTGTTTTTATCGTTGCTGCTTTGCACGAACAAGGCCCGGGCATCAGCAATAAAATCCCCGGGTTTAGTTTGTAACAACTGATAAAGGTTAATGAGATCTGCATTGATATCATTTAGCAGGTAGGCAGGGTAATCTGTATTTAAAAACACTGAACCAGCGCCAACAAAAGGCTCCACCAACAGTGGCGCATCCGGAAGCTGTAGCGAAATAGCATCGACCAGGTTGTATTTACCACCAGCCCATTTCAGGAACGCTCTGGACTTCTTCAGCATCACAGAGCCACCTTTGCGGAACCCATCAATGTGATTTTAGTTGGCATTAGCTGAACGTATTTCACGTTGAATATCACTAAGTGGCTTCACAAAAGGTGTTTGTTGTCTTAACTCTTCCGGCAAAGATTTAACCTGTTGTCGCGCGGCACCGCCATTGACATAAGAGGCTGATACCACGACAAACTGGACTTTTCCTTGCTGCTGACGCTGATACAACTGCAGATTTAAGCTGGAATATTGTTGCAAAAATTTCTTTGCGGCTGCTTCCTGTGAAAAAACGCCAAGTTGAATGGCCACAGTATCCGGCAACATCGCCAATAACACAGCGGCATCGTAATCTGAACCGTTTCGAGCGGCAGATGAAGCTGGTTGGACGGTTTCAGCTGAATCTGCAGTCATTTCAGCGACCAGATCATTCGGCTCTTCAGCAACGGCAGGTTGAGGCTCATTGGCAGCTGGTGCTGGTTCCGCCGCAGGTTCAGTCACAACCTGTTCTGCTCCAGGGGCTGGTAAAGCGGGTATGACAGGCTGCTCGCGCATAGGCTCAGACTCTATAGTCATAGAAACAATCTGCTGCTGTGGCAAACCATTGTCGTCTTTTGCGACTTCCTTTTGCACTATCATAGTGGCGGCGTCAGTAGTTTTATCCATAGCCATCTGTGGCATGCCCTCAGAAACACTTTGGTCAGCAGAAGCTGTATTATTTGAAGAGGACACTTCAGTCGGCATTTCTTGTTTTATTTCTACAGTCGGTTCAAATCTGCGTTCAGCCTGTAAGCGGGCTGCAGCATTGCTCTCTTCGGAACTTTGGTAATAAGGCACCATATCATCCGCTACAGGTTGACGGAACTGTTGTTCGGTCCATAACCAGAACATCACTACTGCTGCAATAAGACCAAAACCAAGACTCATGACTAAAAAAGGTGAAAAGAACTGCCCTGAAGCCTTTTTCGCAGACTGTTTTTGCTGTGTAGCCTGACTGCGATAGTCACTGCGCCGCTCTGTTTCTATGCTAAATGCTGGTCTTTCGTCAGCCGTGTCCAAAGCGCGAAATCCTAAAGGGTCGTCGCGGCCAGTTAAATCAAAAGTCTGTTCAGCGGCGTTGGCAACAAAAACCGGTGCTACTGGCTCCTCTTTAGCAGAAAAAGTCAGAGCTGAGGCTGAAGTGTCAGCTTTTGGCTTCAAAACAGTTGCTGGTTTGCGCAAAGGGGTTGCGTTTAATCCATGTAATAACAAATGCAGATCACCAGCACAATCTTCTATACGTTCACGCAACTCACGACCAGCTAGATGGTAAGGAGCTAATAACTCCGCAGCTTCTTCTTCGCTGAAGGCTGGAATATTCATGGCTAGTCTGATATCGCTTTTTGCTTTCAGGCAGCTGACAAAAACACTGACAGGCAATTGTTGGATCAATTGCCAACTGGCCTCTGTTAACAGATCGGCGTCATCAACCAGCACCA
>NZ_JAIWOI010000284.1 GCF_020217005.1 Rheinheimera sp.
TACGCAATCGCTGCCTAATAAGCAGTAGATGCTCTCCCCCCCGCGCATGCCTGTAAGCCGGGATTTTGGGAGATCACCCCTAACAGGATCGCATGGCGGCTTTGTCCGGAGCCAAAATGCTAAAACCAATCGGACTCGCCCGACGATAGCCTGCCAGCTGGCGCTCATAGGGTTAACTAAATAACTGGATAAGCATGTAGTACCGACGATCTAGGTTTTTCGGACGGGGGTTCAAATCCCCCCGGCTCCACCAATAAAGCAAAAGGCCACCGCAAGGTGGCCTTTTGCTTTATTGTGGTTTCGCGGCGGACGCGAACAACAGTTCGGGGTTCAGCCGGAGCTTGCGCAGCAAGCGTAGACAACGCCTAAAGGGCGGCCTCTCGTTGCCAAACGAGAGGTGAGCGGCAAAGCCGCGAATAAATCCCCCTACTAACTAGCCACCGCAAGGTGGCCTTTTGCCGTCAGTCGCAGCAAGACACTGAGTTGCCATCATACAAAACTAGCCACAAAAGCCAGAGGCAAAGGGAAAGACCTGTCACTAATCTTTACTTTAAGGTCTGTCACATTGGTGTTGCGGTCAACTGAAAGCTGTCTTCAGCTAGACGGACTCGCATGAAGGAATCAACCCCCAGAGATTTGAATAGAGCAACAAGTTGTGTCTGTTTTGATTTCTGCATCCTGTAACCGATGAACACATTCTTGATTGCTGAAGCGGAGAACTTGACCTTTTTCCTCGCCTGGTCGACACCGACAATCCGAACTTCCCTTTCGTATGACCAAGCCGCAGACTTCTGAAAATAGGCCTGTGTTGTCTGCTCGAGCCAATGAACGAAGTCAGCTCGCTTACCTCCCTCAATAGCGTATCGCTCGACAGTATCCATAGCATCAAGCAGAAAACGCTTCTCGGTGTATTGGACGCATTGCAAGTCAAAGTGGTCGTGGGTTAGACCAGGGTTAAGATTCCGAAAACCCTCAAGCAGAACAACTGGGTCGAATTCAACACAGAACCCGGCAAGACAGCTTGCATAGTGCGACCACATCAGTCTGTTCAGTTCAGGTCGCTCTGAGTCTGTTGCACGGAGTCCATCACTGTGAGCATGGTTTGAAGTAAAACAAACAACGCCCATCCGATCCTGAAGTGGAAGTTCTAAACTCTGACCCACCATAGATCTCGAAAGGTCGTACGCCTTATTGAAATTGTGTTCGTTGCAACGCAGTTGCTTGATTACTCCGCCAGAAAAATACTCTGCCAAAATCGAGATCTGGTTCTCACGAGCCTCGTCGAATTGGGCTTGAACAATCCCTAACCTACCCTCAAAAGGGTCGTTGAACTGATCAACGTGACTAAAATAGATCGACTCTTCCCTGAAGCTATCCAGTACCTTTTTTCTAAAACTGTAGTACTTAAAAACACTACCCAAACCAGACATTCTGTTGACTTCCCATCAAACGGCGGCATGAAAGTTTACCACCCGAAACAACTCGAGAGAATCATAGACTCAAACACTGGCTTTCCTAGACCTTTTTCGTAGAGCCAATCAACAGATAAACCCGCCTAAGAAATAATTTAAAGGTTTCTGACACTGAACAACAGCCCCTCGGTTACACCAACAAATGAGAATGCCCCAAAGGTAGATACCTTGAGTATCTACCTATTTGAGTGTATGCTTTCCCTATAAACGAATAGAGGATGAATGATGGAAACAGGTACTGTATTTAAAAATAACAGCACTCAGGCTGTACGCTTGCCAGTTGAAGCTCGTTTTCCTGAAACGGTTAAAAAAGTCATAGTGCGTGTAGTTGGGCAAGACCGAATTCTAACCCCTGTAAGCAATAGCTGGGACTCGTTCTTTATGCAAGCTCAGACGGTCACTGATGATTTTATGACCGAGCGCGCCAGTCAGGAGCAACCCGAGCGGGAAGCGTTTTAATGATTAAATACATGCTGGATACCAATATTTGTATTTATGTGATTAAACGTCGCCCAATGGAAGTACTGGACACTTTTAATAAGTTCGCAGGAACTTTATGTATCAGTTCAGTCACTTTTGCAGAGCTTTGCCATGGTGTGGAAAAAAGTACCTTACCTGAGCATAACCGTCGTCAGGTCGAGGATTTCGTCTCGCGATTGGAAATTCTGCCGTACGGAGATAAAGCTGCAGCCCACTATGGTGACATCAGAGCAACACTTGAGCGGCAGGGTAAGACTATCGGCGTCAATGATTTACATATTGCAGCCCACGCCAGAAGCGAAGGCTTGGTGCTGGTTACCAATAATCTCAAAGAATTTGAACGGGTTGCGGGCTTAAGAACTGAGAACTGGCTCACTGGACCTTAAAGGCCACCTTGCGATAGCCTTCTGCTTTACCAAGTAACCCAAGCGCTGACTAAACCCCTACTTCCCCTGCCCCAGCAACCAACCATAAATATCCCAACCTTCGTACACCTGGCGCCAGGCGTCGTGTTCGGCCTGTTCAAGCATACTAAAACGCACATTGGTGTGGCCCAACTGGCGCAGGGTCTCTATGCCAGGGTAGATATTATCTTTGTTAATAGCCGAATCCCGGCCTGCTGCTATCACCCAAAGTGGTAACTTGGCTTTGGCTATAGGCGGCATTAAATCCGGATGGCCCCATGCCACTACGGGCGCTGCAGCAGCGAATAAGTCCGGGTGTTTGCTGGCCATATACCAGGTGCCAAAACCACCGTAGCTAATGCCTGAGATATAACGTCTTTTGGTGTCCGTATTGTAGTTTTTATCTACGGCCGCAAGCATGGCCAATAAATCCTGCTCGGCTTTTTCCCAGCCATTGGGCAACAGCACTGGCACTTGAGAAATATCAGTCACCACTTTGGCCGGAGCTATGGCTTTGTCCGAAGGGAACATCACAGGGCGTGGTGGCACACCTTCGGCTAAACGCTTGGGTATATCGGCTTTGCTGCGATTGGCGATGTAAGGCCTGCTGCCCATATCAAACATCTGTAACTGCGGCACTATCATAATAAAAGGCAGGTCACGTTTTTGGATCCAGGCCTCGTACAATGGGCCGTGAACTAAAGTGTAATCCAGCTCATCCAAGCCATTGCCCCGTTCGCCATTGCCATGCAAAAAGAGTAAAACAGGCCATTTTTGTGCAGCCTTTTGCTGATAACCCGCGGGTAAATAAACAAAATATTGCCGCTTTAAGCCATCAACGCTGCTTTGATAGTCAGCTCTTAGCAGTTTTGCTTCTGAAGCCAGGGCACTGGCCGATAGCAGCAGACATAAAGACAGTATTCTGAACAACATAACTTCTCCTTTTTTATGACGTGGCAGGACAACAGTTGAAAAAATCCGGCTCTGCTTTAGCATGCTGGCTGATTTTTCAGCATTTGTCATTGCGCTACTGCGGCTTTTCAGTCAGACCGCAGGTAAATTCCGCCGGCTTAGTCTGGCCATTCCCTTCCAGTACAAGCTGAAGGACTAAAAGAAACGAACTGGCTAAATAACTGCTTTATTTCAGCTTTTTATTTATAAGCTCCTAAATTTGCAGTTACACTGAATTTACTGCTCCAGTCTGAGTGTAATTATGCGGGCCAATTTACCTTCTAATGAAGCTGAACGTTTAGCTACTCTTCATGCGCTGAATATTCTTGATACAGCACCTGAGGCGGCTTTTGACGCTTTGGTTCAGTTGGCAAGTCAGCTGTGCCAAACCCCTTATGCCGTATTAACCTTAGTGGACAAAGACAGGCAATGGTTTAAGGCCAAGCTTGGTTTTGACCATCAACAAACCGCCAGAGACATTTCCTTTTGCGCTCATAGCCTGCTAACACCACACCAACTGACGTACGTCTCAGATGCGAGTAAAGACGTTCGTTTTGCCGACAATCCGGACGTTACCAAGCCAGATGGCATACGTTTATACGCCGGAGCCCCGCTGACCTTAAGCAATGGCGCCGTGCTTGGTACTTTGTGTGTCGTCGACACTGCAGTCAGAGAGCTGACTGTGGAGCAGCAACACAGCTTAACCTTACTTGGACTGCAAGCAGTGCAACTGTTGGAAGCCAGGCAAAAAGCAGAGCTTTACTTTCAGCAGCAACGCACATTAACCACTGTGATAGAACATGCACCTTTATTACTGGGTCAGGTTGATACTAGGTTTTGTTACATTTTTTGTAATCAAAAGTACGCAGAATGGTTTGGCGTAGACCCAGACCTTGCGGTGGGCAAAAGCATACGCGAGGTGTTTGGTGACCAGGCCTTTGCAGAAGCCGAGCCCTGGCTTGACATTTGCCTGAGCGGAGAAGAAACGCATTTTCGCTCAGCCGAATCCCATGGTCAGATTTTTGATATCAATTTTGTGCCGCAGAAAAACCCTCAAGGTGAAGTAGAAAGCATTGTGATCATTGCAGCCAATGTGACGGAAGTGCATAAGCAGCAGTTGCAGATCAAGCAGGAACACAATCGCATGGACGCCATTATTAATGGCTCGAACCTCGGTACCTGGGAATGGAATGTGCAAACAGGCATCACCATTTACAATGAACGCTGGTTTACCCTGCTAGGTTTAACCTCTCAGCAAACGACCTCAGTCGACTTATGGGCCAGGTTAACCCACCCGGAAGACTTACTGCGCTGCACTGAATTGCTGGAGCAGCATTTTGCTCAGCAGACCCCCTACTACGACAGCAAATTCAGAATGAGGCACAAGGCCGGGCATTGGGTCTGGATTCATGCCATAGGCAAAGTGATGAGTTGGACGGCTGAAGGCCAACCGCTTTTAATGTTCGGTATCCATGCGGATGTGACTGAGTCACTGCAAAAAGAAACTGAGATTTTACAAACCCGCTCCTGGTTGCAAGCCATTATCGACTCGTCTACCGAAGTTGCGCTGATCTCCACTGATCCCTACGGCACTATTCAGTTATTTAACACTGGCGCGGAACGTATGTTGGGATACAGCGCGGATGAATTAGTTGGCAAACACAGCCCGGCATTATTTCATGAGCCAACCGAAATAGACGCTCACGCCAGATTGCTTAGCCAACTTTATCATCAGCCTATTAAAGGCTTTGAAACTTTTGCTTTTACCGCTCGCAGGGGCCAAAGCGAAACCAAACAATGGACTTATATCTGTAAAAATGGCGATCGCAAACAAGTCAGGGTGAGCGTCTCTGCTATGCGGGATGAACACAACGCTATCCGTGGTTTTTTAGGTGTCGCTATAGATATTACTCAACTGGAGCAACTGAACCATGCTTTGTTGCTCAGTGAACAACGCTATCGCTCTATGCTGGATAATTTGCCTGGTGTGGTATATCGCTGCCGGAACGACGCTTACTGGACCATGCTGTTTATCAGCGACGAGGTCTTTCAGTTGACTGGCTATAGAGCTCATCAGTTGATCCTCAGTAAAGAAGTCAGTTTTGCAACCCTGAATCATCCGGATGATAAAGAACATACCAATCGGACTGTGCAGCAAGCTTTAGCAAAACAGCAGCGCTTTAGCGTTGAATACAGGCTTTATCACAAAGACGGCAGCATACGCTGGGTACAGGAGCTGGGTCAGGGCATTTACGACGATCAGGGAGAACTGTTGTATATAGATGGTTTTATCTGGGATGTCACTGAACAACATGAAGCCAGACAGGCATTAAGTGCCAGTGAACAAAAACTATCATCTTTGTACAAAATGGCCCCTTTGGCCATAGTTCTGAACCGCTTTACTGATGGCGCTTTTATTGAAGCCAATCCGGAGTTTTACCGGATCTTGGGGTATAAACAACATTCGGCTGCTGCTGAAACCGTCACTGCGACATGGTACGACTGTGGATCTACAACTCAGATGACACAGCTGCAAATGAATGCTCGTTATGGGCCGCTGGAGCAGGAATTGCGCCACAGTGATGGTCATCTGGTGCCTGTCTCTGTCACTGGTGTGTTGATTAAAAATCACGAAGGTGAACAACAAATTTGGTCAATTATTCAGGATATTACCGAACGACGCCGTATAGAGCAGATGAAAAATCAGTTTGTCTCTATGGTCAGTCATGAACTGCGCACACCGCTCACTTCTATTTCAGGAGCTTTGGCTCTGGTCACTGGCGGAGTTTTAGGCCAGGTACCTGCAACTATGTTATCGATGTTAGAGATCGCCAAAGACAACAGCTCCAGACTCAGCCAATTGATCAACGATCTACTGGACATCGATAAACTGGTAGCGGGTAAAATGCATTTTGAGCTGAGTTTGTGTCAGATCAGTGATTTGCTGGAAAAAGCGATACAAAGCAATCAACCTTATGCCAATAAATATGGGGTTACATTGCAACTGGCGGAACAGCAAGACGCTACACTGATGGTCGATCCGATGCGCTTCCAGCAGATCATGGCGAACTTATTGTCCAATGCAGCTAAATTCTCACCTGCAGGCTCCAGCGTAAAGGTGAAGTCTTCATTAACAGAGGGGGCTGTCCTGATCGAAGTGGAAGACGAAGGTCCGGGCATAGCTGAGGAATTTAAAGCTCACATCTTTGAGAAATTCTCGCAGGCAGACGGTGCAGACAGCAGACAAACTGAAGGTACAGGCTTAGGTTTGTCTATAGTCAAAGAACTGACTGAACATATGGCAGGCAAAGTTGGTTTTTACAATCTGTCGCCTGTCGGCAGTTGTTTTTACCTTAGTTTTGCGCAGGTAACACAGGGAAGTTTGCATCAAACTAAAATACTGGTGGTGGAAGATGATCCACAAGTAGCTGAATTTATAGTGCAGATGTTAAGTACTCAAGGCTATCAGGCTCATTGCGCCAACAGTCTTCACCAAGCTATCTTTGCATTGGATCAGGAACAGTACCATGCCATTACTCTGGATTTGAACTTGCCCGACGGCCATGGTTCAGCACTTTTTGCCGAGCTACGCAGCCGCCGTCAGTACATACACACACCGGTATTAATCATCAGCTCTGATTCCAAAGACGATCACCCTGTATTGCTGGGCGGCATCCATGCACTGGATTGGCTGGATAAACCTATAGCAGCCTCCTCTTTGCTGGAGAAAGTCGCGGGCCTGTTCGGCACCAATAATCAACACAATACCCGAATTTTGCATGTGGAAGATGATCCCCACCTGGGTCAGATCTTATCATTACATTTAGCAGACTTTGCCTCCTCAGTGCAGGCTACCAGCCTAAAGTCCGCAATGCATTTGCTGAAAAACCAAAGCTTTGACTTAGTCATACTGGATATTGGTTTGCCCGATGGCTCTGGCCTGGAATTATTGCCCCATCTTGCTCAGCACCAGTTTCAAACCCCAGTGGTGATTTGGTCCGCACAGGAACTAAATCAGCAGCAACGCCATCAGGTGGATTTAGTTCTGGCAAAAAGCCGGATTGACTTACCTGCACTGCTGCAACAACTAAAAAATTTGCTACCGGTAAAAACAACAACAGCCCTGTAAAGGGCTGTTGAGTTCAGCGGGTCTTTCAAGCTAAAGCTGCTATTCCAGCGCCTGATACAGCTGAGTCTGATTACGACCTGCATGTTTTGAGCTGTACAGCGCTTTATCTGCCTGATCAATCAACTGGTCTGTATCTACTGTAGCTTTAGCCTGGCAAATACCAGCGCTGAACGTACAGTGGAAATTTGCATAATCAAAACTGAAGGGCAAACTGGCGAAGGACTGACGTAACTGCTCAACCAAAGTAAAGGCTTGCTGCTGATCACAATCGGCCAGGATCAGTAAAAACTCTTCACCACCGTAACGGCCTATAATGTCCGTTTTACGTAGTTGTTGCTTAAGCAAATTGGCCAGACTACTGATCACTTGATCACCAATCAGATGGCCATAGTTGTCATTGACCTTTTTGAAGTGATCAATGTCCAACATCACCACGCTTAAAGGCTCACCTGTGCGCTCACTGCGCTGTAACTCATGACTTAAACGCTCTTTGACTCTGGAATGTTGTAACAACCCGGTCAGGCTGTCCTTGGTCATCATTTCAGCCAGTTGCCTTGCTCTTTGTGCTCTGGCAAAGACCGCAACTATCAAAGCCGTGTCAGTAATAGGTTTGGTCAGAAAATCATCGCCACCTTTAACTAAAGCTGCCAGTTGCCGTTCGCCATCTGTCTCAGACGACAAGTAAATAATAGGCACACTCAGCCATTCGTCCTGCAATCGTATCAACTGCGCCAGCTCTGGTCCTGAGCAACCAGGCATCAGTACATCCAGCAAAATAACATCAGGGCGGAATCTGCTGAGTCCTTCATAAATTTTTGCCGGCTCCAGCAAAATTTCTGCACGCAGACCAGCGCCTTGCAACACCAGCGCATAATGTTCGGCTAACAGCTGGTCATCATCCACTATCAGCACCCGAAAAGCCTCACGGCCACGTATTGCCAATAAACGCTGTAAACGGGCTTCTAAAGCTGTGGTATTCAACGGCTTCACAAAATAACCGCGGGCGCCTATGCGAACGGCCTGCAGGTGGTGTTCAAAGCTGTTATGGCTGGTTAACACCAGTACTGGAATTGACTCGGTTAAGGTTTGTTGAAAAGCAGCTATGTACTCCAAACCACTTTGCGCTTCATCAGGTAAAGAGATATCCAGAATGAGCGCATCAGGTAAGCGGATTTTCAGGGCTTCATCTAATTGCACAATACGTTTAAAACTTTGCACCTGATAGCCAAAAGTAGCGAGAGTCAACATCAGGTGATTGGCCGTCTCTTCGTCGTCTTCCAGCACATATATCAGCGCCTTGTGGTCATGCAACATATCTGGTTTTGAAGAACTCAGATTCATCACCTGATGCCCAACCTGATGGGCATATTGCACCTGCTGGAACAGCGTCATAAAGCTATTAATTTCGCTCAGATCCGGGGCAGTATCTGCGGCCATCCACTCTTTTAACTGCAGCTCAAGATTTTTTGCCAGCTTCCCCAACTGAGGTAAACCAAAAGTCCCGGCTGAACCAGCTAAAGTATGGAATTTATGCTTCAGCGGCAGTACGGCAGCACGCCAGTCAGGTTGACTTGATAAAGTGACTAAGGAGCTTACCTGAACGGCCAGCGCTGGGATATCGGTTTGCAGTCGCTCCATGTATTGCTGGTGAAGCTTGGCCAGTTGTTGTTCTAATGTCGATTGCTCTGGGGTCATGCTCAGTCATTGGTTGGTTGTAAGTGCAAGTCTACTATAACAAAGGATTAAACAAATCCCAGCATCAAATACCAAATAGGCTTGAAAAATTTTGCGCTATCTAGCTAAAACAACAGCAAAAAATTCAGCAAAGCCCATAAAGGCTTTACTGAATTAACGGTTAAAGCCTGACCATTAAACCTGAAGCCAATGCCCGGCGGTAAGCCAGAAAAGCAGGGATAGCACCTAATAGCATTGTCAGTGCTAATACTGCACTTAACATCAGTGCTGTCTGATCATGCCAGGGGTTTATACTGATAAAGAGTCCATATTGACTGGCCAGCAATTCACGGAATCCCCAGAGCCCGGCGACCAGCACCAGTAACGCGGCAGCTATAGACAATAAAGCCATCAGGAGTAGTTCCAGCTCTATCAATAAAAATACTGTAGATGCAGGTGCACCTACAGCCCTTAATATTGCCATTTCCCTTTGTCGCTCTTTCAGGCCTGCCAATAGGGTGGTCACTATTCCAACCAAAGTGGCCACTATGACTAAAGCGGTGATCAGCAGCAGCATGTTCTCTACCATACTGAGCATCTGCCAGAGTTCAGCCAGGGCGACACCAGGCAAAATGGCTGAAAGTGGCTCGGCTTTAAACTCGTTGAGCTGACGCTGCACCGTAAAAGTCGCCATTTTCGATTTTAAACCTAGCATGTAAGCAGTGATTACTTTTGGCTCTAAATCCATGCTCAAACTTTGCTCTGCGCTGATGCTTTTACCAGGCGCTGGCATACCGCCGCTCTGCCAGCCCAAATGAATAGCTTCGATGCCCTGCAGCGGAATATGCACACTCTGATCAACAGGAGTACCCGTGGGAGCCAAAATACCA